>SKWE01000247.1 GCA_007129055.1 Syntrophomonadaceae bacterium | reverse complement strand
CGGGGATCACCTGGTTTATATGAATTATGTTGTCGCCTGGCATAAATGAACGGGGATTAATTGCCACGGTTGTTGAGATGGGAATGTCCTCTTCAATCGGTATATTCATATCCAGGGGTATACTAACCATTACACTACCGCCAAAAGGCATTTCTAACGGAACCCGGACAGTTTGGTTTATCCGCACCGAGGTTCTTATTGGTACAGTAGTATTTATTGGAACTTCATCGGCAAAAATTTGCTCCATATCGATCAGGTCACTAACCGGGATGGATATGTCAATGGGAATATCCCGGTCAATTATTACATTTACGCTTACTCCGTCATTAATCATGCTTTGCAGGTCCTGATTGAACTGGCGGGTATAGGTGTCTACCCTGCTGCGTACGGTAAAGAAGATGAGAATGATAATCACCAGCATTCCAGTAAGCAGGTAAAGGGAGGCTTTCTTAGCCAGCGGAAGGATATTTTCTTTATTTAAAGTTATTTTTTCCATGTAACTATATTAATATACCTTGGCCGGTCGCACAATAGGCTAAATCTATTGCTGCTTGAATATCCCTGTCGCTTTATATATTATATAGAAAAGTCAGTTCTTTTTTAAAATATTATACAGGGGCCTGTATTTACTATCATGGTAATTCTTACTGAGGTGTTACAGGGGGAGTTAAATAAAATGAACCAAATAACAAAAGAAACCGAAAAGACTCTTAGCGCAATAGACTGCCTTACCATTTACAGGAATATTTTTAATGACCAGGCCCTTGCTAATTTCAGGGAACTGCTAATTATGGTCTTGGATGAAGAACCCCGCTCCCTGGGTATTTATCACGGTTTAATAGGGGAGCTGTTAGATGAGGGATTTGATGGCAGGCGGCAGGGAAGGGATATTTTTAAAGAACACCTGCTAGAAGTCATTTTAAGCGATGAAAATGCTTTTAGCCTGTCCGCAGAAGAAGCCGGTTTAAAAAGTACAGACCGCTTACTAATAAAAGCGGTTGAAAACGATCTGCTAATGTTACAGGCCATCTACAGTTATGATCTTGTAAGCCTGGGCAGCTACCTGAAAGAATACCATTTGAATAGTTGCAATGCACCTCTTTCAAATTGGCCGCATATAACAACCTGCTGGGAATCGGGTAGTGATGATAAAGGATATCCCCTTTACTACTATGAAAAAAAGGGGCAGTTAAAGGAGCTGTTTCATAGTGCCGTTGACTGGACAAATATGTTAGAGGAGCTGGCCGGTTACTATAAAGATACTGGCAGCGGTATCTTTGCCCGTTACTGGGCCTTTAAGTGGAACGGCCAGGCTTCCCGTCCCGGGTTAAGGGGAATTGATAACCCCGATCCAATCAGGATGGATGACCTGGTTGGCTACAGGGATCAGCAGGAAACGATTACCCGCAATACGGAGCAGTTTGTTAACGGGTTGCCAGCCAATAATATATTAGTGTATGGTGACCGGGGGACCGGTAAATCATCTACCATAAAGAGCCTAGTTCATATTTTCGGCCACCAGGGGTTAAGGCTTATTGAAGTATCGAAAAGCGACCTGCTTAGCCTGCCTGATATCCTGGCGGTTGTCCGCAACAGGGCCCAGAAGTTTATTTTATTTATCGATGATCTCTCCTTCGAAGAAAGTGAAACTGAATACAAGGAACTTAAGGCCCTGCTGGAGGGCAGTATTGAAAAGCCGCCCGCCAATGTTCTGCTCTATGCAACCTCCAACCGCAGGAACCTGGTCCGTGAATATTTTAGCGACAGGGAGCCGGACGAGGTTGGCAAGCAGGATACTTACCAGGAAAAATTATCGCTGGTCGACAGGTTTGGGATAAAAATACTTTACCCTACACCCGACAAGTGGGAGTATTTGCAGACAGTGGAGGAGATGGCGCGAAAAAGTGGCATAGAGATAGATAAGTCCCAGCTGCATGACCTGGCGCTAAGGTGGGTTATCTGGCATAACTCGCGCTCCGGAAGAACTGCCAGGCAGTTCATAAATGATCTTAAGGGAAAGATCGGACTTGAAAGCAAAGATGGAATATCTTAATATGTTTTGAAGTGCTGACAGGTTTGTAAACAACTATAGAAAGAAGCCCGGCAAACCAGTTTTTCAGCCTGCCGGGCTTCATCATTTTAATAGAGCTTTCAGGTTAGATTTTCTTAACTTCAGTATCTAATGTTATATCCAGTTTGGCAGCATGCTGAAGGTAATAATCTACCTGCTCCATGGTCATCATGTCAGAAGAAATTAACCCTTTTTGATCTATTTTGTCATCGGCGAACATCTTGGTAAAAAGGGCTCCTCCCTGTCCGGTAAGGTACATTTCTGCCGTAAGTCCAGATCTTTCAAAAGAATCGACAAGGCCGGGGGCATCGACGTATGTTTCAACCAGTACTTTTTCTCCGTCTTTTTCTCCAAAGGCCTTGATTACCATTGCCCCGGTATCCGATTCCAGCCCCTCTTCAATAATTTCCTGTATTTCTTCCCTGTATTTGGGTGCAGGTGGGGTAAGCTTAATTGCCAGGTTTAGGGGGACAACTTTGCAGCCGTCAACTTCAACCGGTTCCCTGCTAAGCATGCCCATCTTGTATAGGGTCTCGGCAAACTCAACGCCGGTCCCTCCATACTTGAAGTAGATATTCTTTGCGCCCCTGAAGTATTTATCAGCGTTTATACCCATGATAACAGGTTCATCGTGCGCATGCTCAATTAACTTTATCTCTTCATCAACATGTTTGAACTTTTCATAGACCGGGCGGCTGAATGGCTCTGTAACAATAATTTCTCCATCCTCAAAGCAGTAGGCATCGTCTACCATATCCGTGTAAGCTGTTTCCACGGACCACCAGAAGGGTAGAAAGCGTTTAGCTTTTACCCCTTCGTAAACCAGCATGTAGATTGTTTCACAGCTGTCAAGGTAACGCATGGCATCACGTGCTGCAATATTAATTAAACCCGGGGCCGAGCCTGTTGAAATTAAGGCAGTCCTGTCAACAGCCTTGAAACGTGGCCCAATTTCGGTGTACATTTTTTTTATATTTTTTACCCAGTCAGTTCCGGGAATATCCGGGGCAGTAAAGTCCTGGTAGTTGGTTTTTGCTTTTATTGCTGCGTCGAAAACATTAAACCCGAACTGGGCAGGTAGGGCGTTTACAACCAGGTCTACCCCCTCAGCTGCCCGGGCAATGCTGTCAGTATTATTGGCATCAACAAGGGTGCCCCTGCCTTTTTCAAGTTTATCAACCAGGTAGTTAACCGCTTTCTCATCGTAATCGGCGCAGATTATTTCGGCGACTGTATCCTCTTTATCCATAAATTTAGCAACCGTAGAACCCTGGGCCCCTACACCCAGGATGAGAATCTTCTTTTTATACGTCATAACAAAACCTCACTTTATTCATAAATGTTTTCCTGGAACTTATTTCTTTTCGCTCATTAACCTTTTTTGATTCAGCATTTCGCTGTATTCCGAGTCTTTTTCCTGCATGCCGCCGGGGAACCCATACTTGGCCATCCTTTCTATAAAGGGGTCGGGATCAAATGATTCGGGGCCGTGAACCCCTTTTAAATCCCAGATACCTTTATCTACCAGTTCAAGCATGATTACCGGGCTGAATGCTGTTTGGGCTACAACAGAGTTAGTTCCATATTTTTTATAGCATTCCTGGTTATCGGCAACCTGGTAGAGATATACAGACCTGCGCATTCCGTCTTTGGTTCCTGTAACCCAGGTGCCGGCACAACCTTTGCCGATCATCTTCGGAGCCAGTTCCAGAGGATCGGGGACAACTTTTACCAGAAAGTCACGTGGTGTGATTTCACTGTCGCCAACTTTAATTTTTCTTTCGGCATCATCCATCCCGCATTGTTGGAGGTTTAAAAGCAGGGTTCTCATTTCTTCAGGGACGCCGAATTTGAAAGTTACCCTGTTACAATCTATAACTCTTGGGACAAGCAGTACTTCTTCGTGCTCAACATTAATCACTTCAACATCACCTATCCCGCCGGGGAAAGAGAAGATTTCCGGTTCCGAGAAAGGTTCTGTGCAGAACCAGCCCCGGTCCTTTTCCCATACTACTGGTGGGTTCAGGCATTCTTCAATTGTGGTCCAGATTGAAAAACCGAAGGCAACGCCCTCGTGTCCGGGTATATCGTAATTGTCACCGTCACGGACATTTACTTCATCAACTGTATCAAAGAGATGTTTTGCTGCAAACCTGGCGAAAACATCTGCCATGCCGGGTTCGACACCCGAACCGACGATAGCCATGTTACCTGCTTTTTCCCACTCTTCATGCTTTGCAAATTGGTAATCACCAAGCTTGATGTGGGCCAGTTCGAAGGGTTTTTCCGGGTGCCGCTTGGACAGGGTCATGGCACAGTCCATGTAGCGTACACCGCACTCGAAGCAGGTGTCAAAAATATTTTCATTGAATGAAGGCTCGACTGCATTCATCACAAAATCAATATCATGTTTTTTAATCAAAGCGGTTATAGATTTTGCATCCCTGGCATCAACCTTTTCTGCAACAAAGCGCGGGTCGTCACATAACCTGGTAACATGATCCGCCCTTTCAAAGTTGTAATCAGACACGACAACCTTTTCTGCCCATTCTCCTTCTTTTCCGGCATGCTTAATAATCATGGCTGTTGATTGACCTACACCGCCGGAACCGATAATCAATAGTCTCATTTGCTCCACCTCATTATAGTTATTTTGCCCGGTTAATCCTGGCATATGTATCCTCTGTCGCTATTAACTATCATTATTGCAATATTGATGCCAAGAAGCTAGAGATGATGAAGATTCTATAAGAATGCTTGTTTCATTAAGTAAACCAGGTTTTGCTGTAATGTATAGGGTTAGATTACTTCTCGATATTGAGAAATATTTCTGCATCTGGCTGTAACAGTGCAGGTTTTTTAGCTTTTATATAGAAATATATATAGCTACATAGCAGTTTACTTCTCAAATATATCGATAAAGAGGGGATTTTCATGACCGGATTATTACGCATTCAGCCAATGGTGCAGGATCTTGCTGATGCCATAGCAGCAGCTTTATCGATCGAGGTGGAAATAGTTGATAATGAACTGACTGTTGTTGCCGGCAGTTCCTGTTATAGTCACAAAATTGGGCAAAAAGAAGAGATGGGCCTTCTGGACAGTGATTTTCTATACGCCCGTACCCTGCGCAGCGGTGAGTCCTTTATTGTAAGCGACCCGCTGAGCGACCCAGGCTATGACCCCTCGTCACTGGAAGGAACCACTCCTGAAATGGCGGAGGTCTGTTCTCCGATTAGGATGGATGATAGCGTGATCGGCGTTATCGGCCTGGTTGCATTCAACCCCGAGCAGAGAGAACAGTTGCTGGCGAAAAAAGATGCCGTAATGTCTTTTTTGCAGCACCTGAGTCGTTTCCTGGCAGCCAAGGTGGCAGAAAGTGAGGCAGTAGAACGGCTAACCCGGGTTTCTAATGAGCTTACCACCATACTGGAGACCATCCATGAAGGTGCCCTGGCCATAGATGCTCAGGGTGTAGTCACT
>SKWE01000089.1 GCA_007129055.1 Syntrophomonadaceae bacterium | reverse complement strand
CCCTGGGCGGAGCAGAACTGGCAGCGGAACTTGGCGCTGTTTCTGCCGACCACCTGCTGGTTATTTCAGACCAGGGGATAAGCGATATGGCGGACAAAGGGGTGATTGGCGTTTTACTACCCGGCACAACTTTTTACCTGAGGGAAGAACACTTTGCGCCGGCCAGGAAAATGATTGAAGCAGGTGTGCCGGTTGCACTGGCAACCGACTTCAATCCCGGTAGTTCGCCTAATAATAACTTGCAATTGATCATCAACATTGCCTGTCTTTACCTGCGCATGACCCCGGCTGAAGTAATAAATGCTATAACCATCAACGCTGCCCATGCCCTTGGCAGAGGTAGTGAGATTGGCAGCCTTGAAGAAGGTAAAATAGCGGATATAGTTATATTTGATGCCCCTAATTACGATTACCTTGCTTACCGTTATGGTACAAACCTTGTCAGCAAGGTTGTTAAAAATGGTCAACTGGTTCTGGATGTTTAATTTTTAATGGCAAAAATATTGCCCGGGCAATATAGATGCCCTGGTAAATGCAGCAGAATTTTACCTGCAGATCAGTAAGTTTGACCGGGGGCAAATTCTTGAAAAGAGGTTATAGTAATAAAGATGGAAAATTATAATCGGGAAACTGAACAAGATAGCAGTAATATAGGATTGAGCCCGGGCGGGCCGGGGCTTAAGTCAATTATGAAATTTTACATTGTTGTATTTGTTCTGCTGATCATTTTCGGCTCCATTTTTCAGGCTGCTCACTTTGAAATTGGTATGATCTTAACGCAGGTACTGGTAATACTTTTACCGGCTATCTGGTTATTGAGACGTTATAACATAAACCTGGCGGTTTTCGCCCGTTTAAAACCCCTTCAACTCAAGTTTCTGCCCACCATAATATTGCTAACTATATCAATGTGGCTTTTAAATATGGGTATAGCTGTTATGCTGGTCAGCGGGTTGATGGAGTTCGGTTTTGAACCGATAGTGGTTCTCGAACCACCTCAAACCATTCAGGAATACCTTGGCTATGTTATAGTGCTTTCCATATTTGCCGGAATATGCGAGGAAGTTCTTTTTCGGGGGGCTATCATGCCTTCCCTGGAAAAGTACGGCCTGGTTCCTGCCATCGTTTTCAGTTCACTGCTATTTGCCCTTTTCCACGTTTCATTTCTAAACTTGATCAGCACCTTCATCTTGGGCATGGTTATGGCGGTTATTGTTATTAAAACAGGCTCTATCTGGGGCGGCATAGTATATCACATGCTGAATAACTTTATAGCTGCAACTTACCTTTATTTTGTTGGCCAGCAGGAAATAGCGGCAGATGTTGAACCGGGCAGCCTTTTGGAACTGCTGCCAATATTTATTTTAGCCCTGATCGGTTCTTATATTGGCCTGCGCCTGTTGAACAGGCAATCAGATGTAAAGCCTCTTTTACAGAGAGGTGAAGGGTTTTTGCCCCGCGGTTGGTTCAGCTTCGCTTTTATAGTAGCCATTATAATGTTCAGTGTAATGGCCATCTTTGAGCTGGCAATTGGTTTCGGCTGGTTCGGGCTGGACGGCATTTAGTGCATCGCTCTGCAACTACGCAATAGTATTGGATTTAGCCGAATCAGCAGTTTTGTGTGATATACTTTTATTGATGCTGATACCTTTTGTAAAGCCGAAAAGGCTTATTAGCTGTAACAAAAGTAAGGAGGAGGAATTAAGATGTCACTGGAAGGAAAAAGTGTTGCTATCCTGTTAGAAAACATCTATGAAGACCCCGAATTCTGGTATCCCTATTATCGCTTTCTCGAAGCCGGTGCAAAAGTTACAGTCATAGCCCCCGAGATTAAAGAATATAAAAGTAAATATGGCTACCCGGCAACAGCCGATCTTGCTGCAAAAGATGCTAAGGCAGCAGATTTCGATGCTGTAATTATCCCCGGCGGCTACTCCCCTGATCACATGCGTCGCTCGAAAGAGCTGGTTGGCTTCTTAAAGGAAGCGTATGGACAGGGTAAAATAATTGCTGCTATTTGTCATGGACCGTGGATGCTTGCCTCGATTGGCGCTGCTAAGGGGAAAAAGCTAACGGCGTTCTTTTCAATCAAGGATGACCTGGTAAATGCCGGCGCTGAATTTGTAGATGTTGAAGTTGTGCGTGATGGCAATGTGATTACATCGCGTACACCAAAAGATCTTCCCGCTTTCTGCAAAGAGATCATTTTTGCGCTAAAAGATCAGTAAACAGCTATTTTGACAGAATGAAATATTTGTTAGATAATCAGAATATAAAAAAAGTAAGGAGTGATTACCATTATTACACTTAGAAACTTTTTGTTATTATTGCTGACTATTTTACTCGCCTTTCTGCTTATTACAGGGTGCGGCCCTTCTGAAGAGGCTCCTGTTGTTGAAGATCCTGACGAAGATGAGGTTGAAGAAACAGGAGAGGCAGAATTACCCGGGGAGGAAGCTGTTTTTACCCTGGATGAACTTGCGGAGTATGATGGTCAGGATGGTCGTCCGGCCTATATTGCTGTAGATGGGATTGTTTATGATGTCTCAAATGTTCCCGTATGGGGCTCGGGTACACATTTCGGTTTTGAAGCCGGAATTGACGCCACTGAAGCCCTGCAGAGCGCTGCCCCGCATGGTGTTGCACAGCTTAACCAGGCTGTAGTTGTTGGAACACTGGCTGAATAATCTAGTACTGTACAAAAAAGCGGCGGTCACATAAATAATTGGCCACCGCTTTTTATTTTTTTAACCTGAAAAAAGTTCCCCTGGCCATTCGATCAACTTCAATTATTCCTTTCTTCATCAAATATTCAATGTATTTTTCTATTTCTGCCTGGTGTTTACCGGTAACCTGGATTAAATCTTTTACAGTACAGGGCCTTCTGCTAACTATCTGTCTAATTTGTTCAGAAATTGAACTATCAAAAGAAGCTATATTTTCCCTTTCAGCAAATTCTTCAATTAGCTCTGCCTGGTCAAGGTGAGTTGCTATTTCCTTTAATTTAGAGTTGTCAGCTGCCTGAACCCACTCTTCTGTTCCCGGTCTGTCAAGTGTTCCCACCTGAACGCGGTCAGGTTTAATTTCTGTCAATGCTTTTTTAATTAGAGCCATCTCTTCAGCGGTATCATTTAACCCGGGAACAATAAAAATTTCCATCATCAGGGTTCCCCGGTATTGTTCCCTTAGCTCTATCAAGCCGGAAATAAGATCCCTGCAATGAATATCCTTATGAGGGCGGTTGATTGCTTTAAACCCTGCTTCGCTTGCTGCGTCAAGAGAGGGAATGATCATGTCAATCCTATCTACTGCTTGGCGGACAGCTTTGCTCGAAAAAAGAGTTCCGTTTGTTAACAGGCAGAGTTTATACCGGGGGAATTCGCTTTTTAAGTAATCCACAATCCTGCCAATTTCAGAGTTCAGAGTTGGCTCTCCCGAGCCTGAAAAGGTTATATAATCAAGCCGGGGAAGGCTGGAAAGATATTCTTCCAGTTCACAAATTACTGCTTCTGCAGGAACATACTCCCTGCGCTCATTGGTCAGTAGAGTTGTTTCCCCGCATTCACAGTAAACACAATCGAGGGTGCAGGTTTTAAAAGGTACAAGGTCCACACCCAGGGAAATACCTAATCTTCTTGATGGAACCGGTCCAAAGAGATAGTTATATTTCATGATTTAAACCTTTCCTGCAAAATTTAAATTGCTTTATATCTTTATCTTCCTTGATCATTTGGTTTCACCTTTTGTTTTTCGGCTTCCGCATAAATAATCCTGCTTTTTTTAAAATATTATTGATTTATACCCAAAACTGATCTATAATGATAATAGATATATACCCAAAATGCACCAGGCATCGAATATTAGAAGCGGAGGTTGAAAAATTGATAGACAGGAAAGATGCAGGTTCCCCGGAAAACAAGGCAAGCGGAATTGAAAAATTGGCTCAACCGGAAAAAAGTAATATTAATCATACTATTGCCGTGATGAGTGGCAAGGGGGGTGTGGGGAAATCGTCTGTTTCTGCCTTGCTTGCAGTCAGCCTGGCCCGGCAGGGCTATAGTGTGGGACTGCTTGACGCAGATATCACCGGGCCAAGTATCCCAAAACTCTTTGGTTTGCGTAAAAACGCTGAATTAACCAGGGAGAAAATAGTTCCGGCGCTTACCAGTTTAGGGCTAAAAGTAATTTCACTTAACCTGCTTTTACCCCATGAAGATGATCCTGTAGTATGGCGGGGCCCCCTGATCGGTGGTGCTGTTAAACAATTTTGGACAGATGTATTATGGGGAGAAATTGATTACCTGGTAGTTGATTTGCCCCCGGGGACAGGTGATGCACCCCTTACAGTATTGCAATCTTTACCGCTTGATGGTTTGGTTATTGTTTCATCACCACAGGATCTGGCTGTGATGGTAGTTAAAAAAGCGATTAAAATGGCTCGCATGATGAATGTTCCCATACTGGGCCTGGTGGAAAATATGAGCAGCATGAAATGCCCGCATTGTGGAGAGGCAATCGAACTGTTCGGCATTAGCAAGGCTGAAGAAGTAGCTCAGGCTACCGGACTAAGGCTTTTGGGAAGGCTGCCTCTTGATCCTGATTTATCAAGACTAAGTGATGAAGGTTTGATAGAGGATTATCAACTGGATATATTTAACAATGTGCCTGAACTTTTAGGTCAGTTAAATAAAAAAGCCAATTGAAAATTTATAAATGGAGGTGGTTTAGATGAAATTAGCTATTTGTTCGAAAGGCGAAGGTTTGTCAGCGCAGGTTGACGAGCGGTTTGGGCGGTGTCCCTATTTTGTAATAGTTGATACAGAAAGGGAAGACCAAGTGGTTTCAATACAAAATACCAATGTTGATGCAGCTGGAGGCGCCGGGCCACAGGCCGCCCAATTATTGGCAGGCGTTGGAGCAGATGCAGTAGCCCTTGGAAATGTAGGTCCCAATGCTGTAGAAGCTTTAAAGGCAGCCAAAATATTGGTTTACAGCGGTATCGCCGGAACGGTCGCAAGTGCTGTCCAGAGCTTTAAAGATGGCAAATTAATACCTTTGTCAGAAGCGACAGTAAAATCCCATTCAGGGATGGGTAGTAGCAGGGGAGGTGGAAGATAATGATTATTGCCGTAGCAACTGAAAACAACCTGGTAGCACAGCATTTTGGCCGGTGCCCGGAATATACCCTGTTTAAAATATCTGATGGGGGTGTAGACGAAGAAAAAGTAATTCCTAATCCTGGCCATGAACCCGGGTTTTTACCCGGTTACCTGGCAAACATGGGGGTAAAATGCATCATTGCAGGAGGTATGGGACAGCGAGCCCAGTCTCTCTTTCATGGAGAAAGTATCGAAACATGTGTTGGAATAAGCGGCACTGTAAAAGGAGTGGTTGAGGCTTACCTGGCCGGCGAGCTTCAGCCCGGAATCAGCAGTTGTGAACACCCTGATGGTGGGCATAGCTGTTGCTGATGAAAATGACAATAATAATGAAGGGAGGTAAAAGTTATGCCTGGCTTTGACGGAACTGGCCCTGCAGGCAGGGGACCCGGAACTGGT
>SKWE01000026.1 GCA_007129055.1 Syntrophomonadaceae bacterium | reverse complement strand
GTTTCCGTACAGCAACCATTCTCGAAATCAATCTTAGCCTGCAGCCCCTTCGTAATCAAGGTTTCGTAACAAAGTTTCGAAATTGCCATCCCAAGCATGGTTCTTCTGTATCCTTCTCCAACATAATTCGCAGTATCCGAGGCTTCGTTGGCTAAAGCTTCAAAATAAGTAGCCAGCGCATCTCCCATACCCGAAATTAGAAGTCTCACCGGAGCTTTCATGATAACCTTTGTATCAACTAAAACAATATTAGGATTACTGCCATGAGTATGGAAATCTTCGTGAACACCTTCTTCGTTATATATAACGGACATAGCGCTGGTAGGTGCATCTGTGGACGCTGCCGTCGGCACTATTATTACAGGAATTGACAGCTCATTAGCAGCAGCTTTGGCCGTATCAAGGGTTTTCCCCCCTCCTATACCAACAATCACGTCAGCTGAAATCTCTGCAGCTGCAGCTTTAAACAGTTTGATTCCGCTAATAGAACATTCCCCGCCAAATTTAACAAATTCAACACTGGAGCCTTCTTTATACTGTTCATTCAACTGTGCATTCAACTCGGCATACAGGAAGCCATCAATAAGGATTGCAACATTTTTCCCATACAGTGAAGTATGTTTTTCAATCTTTTTTATTTCGCCCGGTCCCTGGATATACTTGCCAGGGCTTGCAAATCCCCTGGTTCTTTTATCAATCATCTGCATTTCTCCTTAAGCATCGTAGAAGTAATTAAATCAGCGCCCCGCCCCAGGGTGAGGCTTTATTTTATAAAGCACAGAATTCAGCAATCATGATTACCAAGTAAGCCGTTGCTATGAACATTACCACAAGAATTTAGGCGATTCAATGTTATATGGTAGTCAGTTGTTTGTGCTACTACATGGCACATTTCACTCCCATATTTTTTATGTTGTTGCAAACTCCTTTTTTACTTTCTTGCAAAGCCGCATGATTGTATCTTTACCGGTGATCAGTGCAATGGGCAGGCCTCCCGGAGGTTGTAGCCACTGACCGCTCAAAACAAGATTATCAAGGCCCTTGATTTGGCCGTTGTGAGCCAGCTGCTTTCCTTCCAGTGTAGGCCAAAAAGCCATGAAAGCACCGCGGTAAGCGTTGCAATACCGTTCATAGGTTTGCGGGCTGGCCACGTCAAGCAGCTTGAGTTTGCCGGCCATCTCCGGAAAGCGGGTTTCCATAGCCTTGACAACCTCTTCACCAATGCGGTTCTTTTCTTTATTATAGGCTTCCCTGTCTTGAACTAGTGCCTCCCATTTCTCCAGCTCCGGCTGAAACTGGTTGATGGCAAAAGTAATAACGGTATGCCCTTCAGGGGCAAAATCTGCTTCGTAATCATAGTGGGTCATCTGCAAATACTCTGTCTGCTTCCGATTCTGTTCTATGTCAATTGAGCCTACAGGGAATTTGAGAGTCCTGGGAATATTCTGCATGCTGCCTTCGTAACCGATACCCACATAAATGTTTGAAGCCAGGGGATAAGTTTCTGAGTCGCTGAATCTTTTTTGAAATTCCGGATCGGTGTATTGTCCCTTAAGCAGCTTTTCATAAAACGCATTAGCATCGTAGGCTGCAATATAGTAATCGGCCTCAAAGGATTTACCGTTACTGCAGGTTACCCTTTGCACCGAATCTCCTTCTATCTCCAGATCCACTGCTTCACAGGCTGTCTCAATATTTCCACCCAGGGCAAGGTACTTTTCTTCCATCCGCCTGGCCAGGGCTCTTGAGCCCCCTAAGGGAATTGAAGACTGGCCCCCGGTAAAGGTTCCGAGCGGAAAAATTACCGATGTAGCGCTATAATCACCTTCAGGCATAAAGGAAGCCAGGGCTGCCTTCAGGGCCGGATGCTTAAACTTACCGGCCAGGTCCTGTACGCTTAATTTGTTGTATTTCTGCATGGTCGGACCGATATCTTTCATAGAAAACATATACTTAATCTTTTCAATCAGATTCATCATATCCATCGGTTTCCCAACAGGAAATGTAAAAGAATGTAGTTTGCGGATATCACCACAAAACTCTTCGATAGTTTCTTTATCCTCCGGTGATATCTCCAACCAGCTCGCCTTCAACTGGTCAAGATCACGGTAAAAGTGTACCACCACCCCTTCATGTTCAACAGCCATGAAACTTTCAGGTTCATGAATTTCCACTCCATCTAGAGCGCCTACTGTATTCCACAATTCTCGGATGGGGGTTCCTTCTTTCGTTCCCACCAACCAGTGAATGCAACCGTCAATATGATAACCCCGGCGTTCCCAGCCAGTGCATTCCCCGCCTGAGGTGTGGTGTTTCTCCAGGATAGTACTCTCGAAACCATTTTGTTGGGCGAAAATACCCGCGCTTAATCCAGCAACGCCTCCGCCAATTATTACAATCTTATTCATTTTCTATCTTCCTTTCTTTTAATCTGCTCTGCCAGCAGTAATTGTTCTCCCGTTTCTTTTAGCAGTTTTTCAGATTCCTGGTCATCAAGCCACGATGGCACATGACCGTTGGCCACCATTGCAGAAAGCCCAAGCTGAAAAATCCGCATTTTCAAAAACAGCCTTCTGCGCTCTTCCATACTCCAATCTTTCATGTCCGCATTTTTTTTCAGGGCATCTACCATAACCTTCTCAGTTTCCTCATATGATGCCATGTATGGATTGGGTTTTAAAACCAGTTCCCTGAACAATACCGGGTAATCACGGGCAAACTCTAAGCTGGCTTTACCGATATTTTCAAAAAGGTTATTCCCCTTTTGCTTTGCCAGCAGTTCCTCTGACAGGGCAAAAACTCTCTTGACCACTGCCTGGGTCAGCTCCTCGATAGTCTTAAAATTAACATAGATTGGCGCGACTGATGAATTCAGACGATTGGCCACACTGCGGGCAGTTATCCTCGAAAATCCTTCTTCTTTAGCTACCTCGAAAGCGGCTTCAACTATCTCTTCCCTGGTAAACTTAGTTTTTGGTGGCATCTTAAAGCCTCCTTTATATAACTAATGTTATCTAACTTTAGTTATATATTAAAGCACAAATTACTGTCTGTCAAGGGGGAAATACAAATTTTTTAGGAGGTAAACATGTTACAGGAGGATTGCGACTTACTAAAGTCGAGTGGTCAAAGCTTTTGCCAATCGTGGTATTCCCCGGGAAATATCGTCCAAAGAAGGCTGAGAATAGCAAAGCCGCAACTGGTTATTGCCCCCTTTGCCGACGTAGAAAGCAATCCCAGCAACATAGGCGACCCGGGCTTTCTCAATACAGTGAGACAAAAGCTGCGCTGTATCAACTCCAGGTGAAAGAGTAACCCAGGTGTAGAATCCCCCTTCCGGGTTGGTCCAGGTTGTTCCTGCGGGAAACTCACAGGCGATCAAATCAAGCGTTAACCGGGCTCTTTCCCCAAGCAGACCGACCGTCTTCTTTATTTGCCTTTCAATCAACCCTCTGCGTCCAAATTCCAGGGCCAGCAGCTGCCCGAGAGAGTTTGAGCACTGGTCCATGGCTTGACGCACTTGGATTGCCCGTTCTATGATTTGTGGTGCAGCATGAATCCAGCCAATTCGAATTCCGGGGGAAAGAATTTTGGAAAATGTGCCAAGGTAGATGACCTTTTCATCAGTATCCAGGGCCTTAAGGGTTGGTACCTCTTCCCCGGAAAAACGGAGTTCACCGTAAGCGTTGTCCTCTATGATCAAGAACCTGTAGCGGTTGGCAAGATCCAGCAATTCCTGTCGCCGCTGGCGAGACATTGTCTGGCCCGAGGGGTTTTGAAAGGTGGGGACCGTGTAGAGCAGCTTTGGTAGAGAATCCTGACGCCGGCGCTGTTCCAGTAATTCGGCCAGCCGGGCTGTATCGAGCCCTTCGGCGTCAACGGGAACAGAATCAACAATGATATCATAAGAGGCAAAGGTGCTTAGCGCACCAAGGTAGGTAGGCGCTTCAACAATAATCCGATCACCACTGTTCAGAAACACCCGCCCAAGAATATCCAGCCCCTGTAATGATCCGCTGGTCACCATTAACTCGTCGACAGATGCCGGCATGCCCATTTGCGACTGACGCTCGGCCAGGTATTCCCGCAGGGCAGAGAACCCAGGGGTAGGACTATACCCGAGCACAGTAGAAGGCTTTTCCTCCAGCAGCTGCCTGGTCACCTCTGCAGCCTCCTCGGGTAAAAACATATCAGGAGCGGGAAAACCGCCGGCAAACGAAATAATATCAGGACGCTCTGTCAGTTTAAACAGCTCGGCCAGGGCAGTACTTCCAGGTTGGCTTGTCAGGTCGGAGAAATAATCTTGAAGATCCAATGGTTTTCCTCCCCGGCAACTGTGAATCAGGTAAGCAAATTCACTTGAGGATGCCTGAAACAAGTATAATAATCTTCTGTCAGAACAGTCAACCAAATGTTTAGATTACATCTTTGATGTATAAGAGAGCCATGGATCATGTTGTCCCTCATAACAGCAATATAATCATCATGCCAGTAACCTGCTATCAGCCAGGTTCTTTTAAATCAACGTTCCACCAGGCTCGCGGATCGTTCTGCTTCAGGCCAACTGCAGCCGTGCGGCTAAAAGGGCAAACCGCCTGACAAATACCGCAGTCAGTGCCGTTGTTGGCCCAATACTTTAAGCAGGCCCAGCTGTTTACCGGCCATCTTTTAATACCCTTATTGTTTGAGGCGCAAATAGTTTCATAAGTAGGATCAGTATCAAACGAAATCGCCCGGGCAGGGCAGCTATCTGCACAGATAGTACAGTTTCGACAGGTTTCCGCGGCACCAAAGGCAATCGGGCGATCTGTTTCCAGCGGCAGGTCGGTCAGCACCTTGCAGATTCTCACCAGGGAACCATACTCCGGGTTTAGCAAAAGCCCATGCCTGCCGGGTTCACCCAGGCCGGCATCAACTGCCAGGGGAATGCTAAGGCTGGTGTCGTTTCCCATGGGAATGGCGCTATAACCAAGCCCCCTGATAAATACAGCTAATTTTGAAGCTGTTTCAGCCATCATTGAATATCCATGGCCGACAGCAATACCAGCCAACGCTGAAGGGCTAAACCGGGCCAGTTCCCGATCCTGGGCAACCAGCATTACAACTACCCGGTCTAAGTGTGAGGGAATAAAACGGCCTTCTGAATTAATTACCGGGTGAACCGCTTCCTGTGAAAAAACTATTGGCAGCCCATCGCGATCATGTGAATAAAACCATACTTCGTCTATACTGGCAACCCCTACTGCGGCGGCGCCAAAATAGCTTGCTGCCTGCTTCACAATTTCGCTGTTCTGTGCAGATGCACCACTCCACTTATAATCCCGGTCTGCCAAATCCTTTTCGATTGGTTTGCGAATATCCGGCGTGTCACCCCACTCCATTAAGGGAGACTGGTTGTAGGGGTGATAAGAACGCCAGGAGGCTTCATTTAACGCATAATCAAGCTGCGTATAGCCGGAAACATTTTTAAGCATTTTCTCGGTGGCGACAAAAGCCATGCGGTCACGCCAACTTTGACCGCCCATCATTTCATCTGCAAAACGTGAGCTGTAAAAAGCCGCTTCTCTTTCATCAAACCGCTTCAAATTGTTATCAATTCCAAAAGGTAGCCTGCTGTAGACAGGCT
>SKWE01000007.1 GCA_007129055.1 Syntrophomonadaceae bacterium | reverse complement strand
TTAAAAAAAAGATAGGTTTTTCTCACCTCCTGGTTCATAATCGCCTTATTCATTTTATTCTATAAAAATAAATCATTCGATTGCTTGCATATCTCTATAATTCCAATACAAACTGCCGATAATATTAATAACCGGGCAAAATACATTTTGACTTGCCTGCTAATTTTTGGTAGTATATATTATCATTTATTCCATATTATTGGTTTTTTGGGAAAGGAAATCAATGAAGCCTCTTAGTTTAATTATTGTTGAAGATTCGCTGGATGATACCCTGCTCATATTGCATGAATTGAAAAGGGGTGGATTTAAAGTTGAACACTTACGGGTTGAAACCAGTGAAGAGCTGTCGCATGCTATGGCAAAAAGAGAATGGGATCTGATTATCTGTGATCATAATCTACCAGAATTCAACGCCCCGGCAGCATTGGAAATTATTAAATCCTGTGACATTGATATCCCCTTTATCATTGTATCGAATATGATTGGAGAAGAAGTAGCAGTAGAAGCTATGAGGGCCGGTGCCCATGATTATATTTTAAAAAACAATCTCGCCCGTCTTGTTCCTGTTGTCAGAAGAGCCTTGTTTGATGCCAATGTGCGATTGGAGAGGAAAAAAGCCGAGCAAGCCCTCCAGGAAAGTGAAGCAAGATTTCGCCGCCTGGCTGACAATGCCCAGGATTTAATCTATAGAATTAAGCTGCACCCGTCAAGATCATTTGAATATGTCAGCCCCTCATCTCTGAAGATTATAGGTTACACACCGGAAGAACATTATGCTGATCCTGAACTGGCTTTTAGAATTGTTCATCCTGAAGATAAAGAAATATTGGAAAGTATGTCAAAAGGTAAAACCAAATTTGCCAAACCCCTTGTTATAAGATGGGTTCACAAATCTGGTTCAACGGTTTGGGTAGAGCAGCGCAATGTACCATTACACGATGACAGCGGAAAGCTGGTTGCCATAGAAGGTATAGCCCGTGATATAACGGACAGGGTTATCAATGAACAAAAACTTAAAACCAGCCATGCCCAGATCGAAGCACTTTCAAACCGGATTCTTGAGGCTATGGAAGAAGAGCGTGCGCGTCTATCAAGAGAGTTGCACGACGAATTGGGCCAGGCTCTTACAGCAGTAAAACTGGATTTGCAACTATTGCAGGATACATTAAATTTTGAAAAAAATGAGGACGACACCTTAAAGCAGAGTATAAACCTTGTTGACTATACCATTGATATTGTCCGCAGGCAGTCTGTTTCTTTGCGTCCCCCTGTTCTTGATGATCTGGGATTAATTCCTGCCCTTGAAAATATGATCAAAGGGTTTAATAAACGGACGGGAATTGATATGGGTTTAATAAACAATGGTTTGCCTTCGCGTTTGCCTGGACATCTTGAAACCGCACTATATCGCTGCATACAGGAATCACTGACAAATATAGCCCGGCATGCAAAAGCTGAAAACGCTTTTGTTAAGATAAAAAATAATAACAGAAAAATATTTGTTTCTGTGATCGATGACGGAGTAGGTTTTGAACCGGACAAACTGACAGTTTCATCTGAACATATAGGTTTGACCGGTATACAGGAAAGAATCCGTTTGCTGGGGGGGCGTTTTAAAGTTGAATCGGCTCCTGAAAGGGGGACTAAAATATTAATTATAGTCCCTTGGAAACTTAATGTGAGGGGAGCACTTACCGGGTGAAGATACTGCTGGCCGATGATCATACTATAGTTCGACAGGGGCTGCGCTCACTTTTAGAGAATAAGCTGCAGGCTACAATTGTTGCGGAAGCATCAGATGGAAGGGAAGCTGTATCTCTGGCCGAAAAACTAAAACCCGACCTGGTTATTATGGATATAGCAATGCCCGGATTAAATGGCCTTGATGCTTTAGTTCAGATGAAACAGTTTGAAAAAGAGACAAGGGTTGTCATTTTATCTATGCATATTGAAGATGATTATGTAATCAAGGCACTTCGCGCTGGCGCTGCAGGTTTCGTTTACAAGGGGTCAGCTTTTGAGGATCTCAGCCTGGCATTAAAGGCTGTAGTTAAGGGTGAAATATTTCTCAGCCCTGCCGTATCGCAGGTACTGGTTAATGGTTTTGTTAAAAATGGCTTGGAAAACAATAGCGCCAATAAATCCATAAATGAACTTTCATCCAGGGAAAGGGAAATTATGCAGCTCTATGCCGAGGGCAAAAGCAGAAGTGAAATAGCAAACCTGCTCTCAATAAGTGTGAAAACGGTTGACAGGCATAAAGAAAACATTAAATCAAAAATGCAATTAAGAAGCGATAGTGATATTGCCAGCGTGGCTAAAGAATGTGGACTGACTAGCTATTGATTATAAAATCCTCTTTAAAAAGTTTATTCATTTTAAATAATTTATCCCTACTGCTATTAACTAATTAATAATCCTGCCGATAATAGGATCGGGGTTTTTATTTTTCATTCTGCTTTATTGTTTCTTCGCCAGGCAGATCGATTTTCCTGGTTGAATATATATCTAAATGCGGGGAGGATTAATAGTGAATCTCAAGATCAGGTTGGTTCTTTTATTTTTAATTGTAGGATTAATTCCAGTTCTCATAGTTGGCCTTTTGAGTTATAACATGGCCAGGCAAAACATCGAAGAGGAGGTTTTAGCTGCTCTTGAAATGTATTCAACTCTAACGGATCAACAGATTCAGGATTATTTTAATGAAAGAGTAGGCGATGGCCGTGTTTTAGCCACTACACGCGATGTTTACCAGAGTTTGAATATTTTGTATGCAGCAGAAGAAGGTACTGCCAGTCCTGAATGGCAGGCCAGGGTTCAGATATTAGACGATCTGATTCCTACAGTTGCGAGGGAATATGGTTTTGCCCAGGTATTCATTACCGATAATAATGGAACTGTACTATATGATTCGCTAGGCCAGATTGTTGGTGCTGACCTGTCAGGCCGTGAATACTTTCAGTCCGCTATTGGTGGCCGTGCTACCTGGTCTGAACTTTTCTACTCTGATGTCATTCATCAAAATTGTATAGTTCTTTCCACTCCGGTCTACAGCGGTGGAACTACCGGAGCGGTTTCCGGAACTTTTAATATCAATTTATTCGGCGATGATATTACAGCCTTTGTCCATGAGGGTTTAAATGAAATTGGGCAAACAGCAGATGCTTACCTGGTCCGTTCAGATTTCACCCTTTTAACAGACCTGCGGATTGGGGACCTATCATCAAATGCTGCCTTAATAGAATCTATGCGCAGCGAAGCTACAGAGCAGATGGTGGCGCCAATCCAGGCCGGGAATCTTGAATTCCTGGAAATAACAACTTATATTAACTATCTTGGTGACCCCGTTTTAGGCGCTTTGAATGTTACAACCCTGGGGGATGAATATGTTGGTTTTACTGTCCAGGTGAACCAGGCTGAAGCTTTTGCCGGGGTTAATGCCCTGCGTAATTTTATATATCTGGTTATTGGAATTAGTGTAATTGCTGTAATAGTAGTCGGTTTTCTTGTTGCCAACAGCATCGCCAACCCGGTGAAACAGGTAGCGACTATTGCCGGGAAAATAGCAGGTGGCGACTTTACAGTAGAAACGAAGATTAAACGCAAAGACGAAATTGGCCAACTCGGCCAGGCTTTCAATGCAATGAGTGAGAGCCTGCGTAACCTGATCAGCACGGCCGTGGAGATGTCGACCGGGGTAAACAGCGGTTCTGAATCGGTATCTGCCGCCTCGGAAGAGATGAGCTCTTCATTGGAAGAAGTTTCAGCTTCCACCAATGAATTTGCCAGCAATGCAACAAGCTTAAGCGAAAATTCGCAGGTGATGGCAGAGACCAATGCCAAGATTCTCTCGCGCGCCGAAGAAGGCAACCAGGCCATTGAAGAAGCGGTTAACCAGATGCAGGTTATCAACAACCGGGTTAGCGAACTGCAGGTTGTGATCACCGAGGTGGACCAGCGCTCCAGCGATATCGGAAAAATCTTAGGCGTTATTACCGACATAGCTGATCAGACCAACCTGCTGGCCTTGAATGCGGCAATTGAAGCGGCAAGGGCCGGTGAACAGGGCCGTGGTTTTGCAGTTGTGGCTGAAGAGGTGCGCAAACTGGCAGAGCAGTCTGCAGGTGCAGCGAAGGAGATTGGCGAACTTATAACAGCGACCCAGGAAGAGAGCAAAAAAGCATTAGAGAGTATGACCCTTGGGGTGCAGGATGTAGAAGCAGGCACTGAAGTTGTATCGAAGACCGGAATTACTTTCGGTGAAATCCTGGCCGATGTCCAGGGTATTTCAAAACAGGTTGAAGAGACGGCCTCTGCAGCCCAGGAACTGAGCGCCGGCTCGGAAGAGATGGCTGCTTCCATTGAAGAGCAGTCTTCAACCATGGAAGAGATGGCTGCCACGGCAGAAGAGCTGCGGGCGTCGGCAGAAAGGCTCTTCCAGGAACTGCAAAAGTTTAAATATCAATAATGCGGTAAGGAAGGAGGAATCCTGATGGCAGAAGTAACCAAAGATGGTGAAACCCAACTGGTTGTATTCAGGATGGAGAACGAAGAGTTCGCCTGTAACATAAACGATGTGCGTGAAGTGCTAAAGATGGTTCGGGTTACTCCCCTGCCGCGCTCCCTTGACTTCGTGGAAGGGGTAATCAACCTGCGCGGCGATGTGATACCCGTAATTGACCTGCGCATGCGCTTTGGCCTGGCCGAGGCGGAGCGCACGGATGACAGCAGGATCATCATCGTTGAGGTGGAAGAACGGATGGTCGGGCTGATTGTCGACTCAGTAACCGAGGTTACCCGCCTGATGCAGAACCAGATCCAGGATGCACCGAGCCAGGTGGCCGGCGGCAAAACCGACCTGATCATGGGTGTTGGTAAAATTGAGCAGCGGATGCTGATCATTTTGAACCTGAACCGCATATTAACTTCTGAAGAACAAATAGCCTTGAATGATATTTCACAGGCCGGCAAAGAGCTGGCCAGCCAATAATTAACTGGATGATTCAGGGGGGGTGGGTTTAAAGATAAGTAAACCCACCCCCCTTTTTGGATGTCAGCATTAATAAGCCTTTGCTAAACCAAAAATATAATGTAAAATAAGTCCATGGTTTGGTTTAACATAGGAGGGAAAAATGTCAGTTATACGCGTAATCATTGTTGAAGATTCTGAAGATGATTTGCTGCTTCTGCTAAGAGCCTTAAAAAAGGGCGGCTACGAACCGATCTATACCCGGGTGGAAACTGCTGATGGGTTACAGGAAGCGCTGCAAGATGATAAATGGGAGTTGATCATATCTGATCATGCAATGCCATTGTTCAGCGCACCTGAGGCCCTTGAGGTTTTCAAGCAAAGTGGTTGCGATATACCTTTTATAATAGTATCGGGAACAATTGGCGAGGAAGTTGCTGTATCCGCCATGAAGGCCGGAGCTCATGATTATATACTAAAAGACAACCTGGCCCGCCTTGCGCCCGCAGTGGAACGTGAACTAAAAGATGCAAAGTTACGTGAACAGCATAAGCGTGACCAGGAACAGCTAAACTATCTTAGCTTTCATGATCAATTAACCGGTTTATATAACCGTCTTTACCTGGAAAATGAGCTTAACAGGTTGGAAGGTGGACGAGATTACCCGGTT
>SKWE01000053.1 GCA_007129055.1 Syntrophomonadaceae bacterium | reverse complement strand
GCTGCAGCAGGGCTTGCCCTAATTCCGGCAAAAATCAGGCACCTCGGTACAGAAAACTGCTATAAGGTTTTAGATAAAATGCATAATGCCCTTAAAGATAAAATAGATATCTTTATGAATAAAACCGTAGAAGAAATTGTTGTTGAAAATGGTATGGTAAAAGGGGTTAAGCTAAAGTCGGGGGAAATTTATCATGCAGATTATGTTGTCTGCGGCCCCGGCAGAAACGGCGCCAGCTGGATGCAGCAAGAGTCAAAGCGTCTTGGCCTGCAGGGTATGAACAACCCGGTTGATATTGGTGTAAGGGTTGAACTGCCTGCCGTTATTATGGAAACACTTACGGATGTAATCTATGAGTCTAAACTGATTTACTTCACCAGCAAATTCGATGACCGGATACGTACATTTTGCATGAACCCCTACGGGGTTGTTGTAACAGAAAACAACGAAGGCATTGTAACCGTTAATGGTCACAGCTACGCTGATACTAAGACAAACAATACAAACTTTGCACTGCTGGTAAGCAAGACCTTCACAGAACCGTTCACAGAACCATTTCGTTACGGACAATATATTGCAAGCCTGGCCAACATGCTTGGCGACGGTGTTATAGTGCAGAGGCTTGGCGATTTGTTAACAGGCAGGCGTTCCACTCCTGAAAGAATTCAGCGGGGACTGGTTAAACCTACACTGCAAGAGGCAACTCCGGGTGATCTCAGTCTTGTCCTGCCCTACAGGTATCTTCTGGCTATTATAGAAATGCTCGAGGCTCTTGATATCCTGGCACCCGGGGTAAACTCCCGGCACACGCTCCTTTACGGCGTGGAAGTTAAATTTTATTCCTACAGGCTTCAGCTAAGCCAACAACTGGAAACAGGCATAACAAATTTATTTGCGGTTGGAGACGGCGCAGGTGTTACCAGAGGGTTAATCCAGGCTTCTGCTTCAGGGGTTTTGGCAGCCAGGGAGATTGCCAGGCGGCTTTCCTGAGGTTGCTATTTCGATTTTTATTTGTTATAATTTTCGTAACGGACTCCAAACTACTTTGAAGCCGTTTTTTTTGTGAAAAGTGCTTTATTGGCCGAAACGGTGGCTTAAATAGTTTTAGCTTAATGGTTTTTGTTTTGTAAACCTGGTTATTCCGGGCAGACAAGTAAATAGGACAGGGTTACTGGCAGCTAGAGCCGCAGAAAGGATTTATCTCATGAAACCATGGTCTGTTCACAGGGTGCCTGCAGGGAAAGTTGTAAAGCGAAAAAAACCTGCAAAATGGAAATATATGCTTAAGGCTTTAAGAATATGGCTTCGGGAAAAGAGGTTTCGGGAGTCATATTTTGCTGTTGCCGCCTCTGCTTTTATTTTATTTTCCCTTGGCACATTTGATTATTTTAGTAATTATCTTTATGTAGTGAAGATAAACGAAAGGGAAGTCGGAGCAGTTCACGATGCAAGCGAAATCGAGGCTTTTGTTGTTGATTTAACAAACCGGTGCGAAGAACTATATGGATTGAACATTGAAATTGGAGATGTTATCGAACTGGTCAGAGAATTCAGGCCTGACGATGAGCCCGAATCTGACAGTGTGCAGCAAGCAATCCGTCAAAGAATGACCTTTCTTGCCGAAGCTTTTATGATTACTGTTGATGGTAATCCTTTAGTTCCGGTAAACAGCGAACAGGACTTGGATATTGTTGTAAGCCTGCTCAAACAGGCGTATAGTAATGAAGATTATAGATCAACACAAATCGATGCTAGAATCATTGAAGACCTGGGATTGGAAGTTTGCCTGGTTGATCCTGACAGGGTTTATGAGCCGGAAAAGGTTGTTGCTTTAATGGTGAATGATGATCTTGCAGGGACAGCTTCGGGATCAGGTTCAGTTGAACTCGCCAGCCGATATTCACGTGAAGGCCGCCAGGCACACAGTGATAATTATATCAGCAGCCTTAGTCCTTTTAGCGGAAACGGATTTTATGAATATGAAAGCGATCATATTAATGAGGATTCAATATCAGAGGTCAGTAGCGTCAGGGTTAAAACTTTAGAAGAGACAGTAGTGGTGGAAAACATACCTTTTGCAACTGAGTATGTTTATGATGAAGATATGTGGATAGTTCAAAGTGAAGTTCTAGATCCAGGTGAAGAGGGTAAGCTTGAGCTAATTTATCATATTACCAGGCTGAATGGCGTTGAAACAGAAAGGGTAAAAATTAGCGAAACAGTACTAAAGGAACCGGTTACCCAGATCGAAGCCCTTGGAACGGCACAAGTCCCGTCAGTGGGTACAGGGCAATTTGTCTGGCCTGTTGAAAGTGGGGGCGAGGTAACACCCGGAAGAGGCTTTAGTGCCTGGCACACAGGCATTGATATACATGGTGATTTGGGTACCAATATCCTTGCTGCTGATTCAGGTGTAGTATGGTTTTCAGGTCGGGGAGGGTCTCAGGGTAATTATATAGTAATTTACCATGGAGAATATTGGACCATGTATCTTCACAACGAAGTAAACCTGGTTAACAAGGGAGATGCGGTAGAGCAGGGCGATGTTATCGCCAGGCTTGGTTCTACCGGTCGGTCAACCGGTCCACACCTGCATTTTGAAGTGCGCCGCGATGACGGAACCGGTGAATGGCACACCTATTACCAGCATAAGCCCATTGATCCGTTGAAGTTTTTTAGTCCCTGATGAGTGAGAAGAGAGCAGAAAAGCCCTTCCCTTGTGAGGGAAGGGCTTTTCTGCATGCCGTATGGCATTTTACTTATAAAGGGTTTTTTGCCCAACAGGTCGAAAATAAGGTGAATAAATCAGTTGGAGTGTAAAAAGTGATGGCTAAAGTTTTGGTTGTTGACGATGAAAAGCCAATTGTTGAAATCCTGAAGTATAACCTGGAAAAAGAAGGCTACCAGGTTGTTACAGCCTTTGATGGCGAAGAAGCGCTGGCCATGGTTAAGAAAGAAAACCCGGATGTTGTTGTCCTCGATATTATGCTGCCAGTAAAGGATGGCTTTACTGTCTGCAGGGAAATAAGGGCATCAATGGATCTGCCGATTATCATGTTAACGGCCAAAGAAATGGAAATGGATAAGGTTCTGGGTCTTGAACTCGGTGCTGATGATTATGTTACAAAGCCCTTTAGCTCCAGGGAGGTTGTCGCAAGAATTAAGGCAATCCTGAGGCGCAGTAAAGTAAATGAGGGTAGAGATGGATATGATAAAGGTAGTTTAAATGAAGGTTCAATCAGGGTTGATCTGGACGAAGTGCAGGTTTATAACCAGGATGTAGTAGTTGACCTTACGCAACGTGAGTTTAGCCTGCTGGTGCACCTTATGTTGAAGCCCGGTTATGTTTTTAGCCGGGAGCAGCTTCTTGATCAAGTATGGGGTTACGATTATGTTGGTGACGACAGAACTGTGGATGTCACTGTTCGTCGGTTACGTGAAAAGCTTGAGATTAACCCAGCCAAGCCGGAGTATATACATACAAAAAGGGGTGTCGGCTATTACTTTAAGCGGGGGTAAGTTATTTAACAGCCTCCAGTGGAAGATTATTTTTATCTACATGCTGCTTATACTTTTTTCCCTGCAATTAATCAGTGTATACCTGGTACAGTCACTGGAGCAATATTATTTACGGAATTATAAAGAAAGCCTCGAAAATCAGGCCAGGCTGCTCTCTGTTTTTATGCAGCCCGGTTTTGGTGAAGGTCAGGCTCTGACCGAAGATACGGTAAGGCTGACCCGTGAGTTTCGAGACTTATATGAAATGGAAATTATCATCTTAGATAACTTTGCAAATGTTATAGGGACTTCAGGAAGCCAGGCCTTAATAGGCCGCAGGTTAATTCGTGATGAAATTACCAGGGCCCTTGCAGGCAACCTTAGCGATGATGTCCGCTTTGACCCGGAAAACCTGGAGCGCCGCTACTACCTTGCTTTTCCAATAATCAACGATGATAATATTTCTGGCGTTATCTACCTCAGCGGTTCGCTTCAACCTGTTGATGATACCCTGAATGAGGTTAAAACAATTATGCTTACAGGAGTGGCCATTGCCCTCGCGGTTAGTCTTTTTCTTGGTGTCGTCCTGACCAGAACGATCACAATGCCAATTAAAGATGTTACAGATCAAGCTTACTATATGGCCCGGGGAGACTATTCCCGAAGTATAAAAGTTGAAACCACTGATGAAATAGGACGGCTTGGTGAAACGTTTAATTATCTTGCCAATCAGTTAAGCCATACTATAGATGAAATGTCTTCTGAAAAAAGCAAGGTAGAGGCTATTATCAACAATATGAGTGATGGTATTGTTGCTCTCGATGGCCAGGGGCATTTAATCCAGATTAATCCGGCTGCCAGGGGCCATATTAAAAAGCTGCAATTCCAGGTGCCGGCGTTAAACAGGTCAGGCTTTACACTGCTGAGGAATCTTATCGGTTCAGATGAAATGAGAAGTTTTATTCGCAGGCAAAAGCCGTTAACGGCAGAGATAACCGGCGGGACGCCGGAATACATTATGGAAGTAAAAATAGCGCCATTTAAGGTTGATAAGGGAAAGCTGGACGGGACATTAATTGTATTGCACGATATTACAAGGGAAAGAGAGCTTACGAAAAGGCAGGAAGAGTTCGTGGCTGATGTGTCACACGAACTGCGGACACCGCTAACAACCGTTAAAAGTTACGTGGAAACATTGTTAGACGGGGCATCGGAAGACCAGGCGGTGCGAAAGAGATTTTTGGATATCCTGGCCAGCGAAACTGATCGCATGGTCACCATGGTAAAGGATCTGCTGGTTTTATCGCGCATGGATTCCAGCCAGGTCTTCTGGGACCGTACGGGGATTGCTCTATATGAACTTGCATTAGAAGCTGTTGATCAGTTGAAGCATAAAGTTGATGACAAAATTCCAAGGATAACAATTGATATTGAGCCCGAATTCCCTGCTGTATTTGCAGATCGGGATAAGATTATGCGTGTTTTTTCCAACCTGCTTAGTAATGCAGTCAGATATACCGAGCCTGGGGGAGAAATCAGATTAAGCAGTGAAATTGAAGAGAATTATGCTGTTATTGCTGTTTCAGATAGCGGTAGTGGAATTCCCGGGGAAGAACTGCCGCGAGTTTTTGAACGGTTCTACAGGGTTGAAAAAACCCGCAGCCGCGATTTCGGCGGAACCGGCCTGGGCCTTTCAATTGCCCGAAAAGTTGTTGAAGGGCATGGTGGCAATATTTGGATAGAAAGCCAGGTTGGCGTTGGAACAAAAGTATCCTTTACCCTTCCCTTAACAGTTATAAGCAAGGAGCAGGGCTGATGAAAGAAAATATTAAAACAGCTATTTTATTATTACTTGTGTGTTTGAGCCTGTTTTTAACATACCAGCTATGGTATGGCCTAAGCCCGGCTCAGCCTTTAACAGAAGATTATTACGAGAGGGTGGAAGTTGAAAGTCCGCGCCCTCTTGAGCAGGTTGTTACGCCCGGAAGAATAATGATAGCCCGGGAAAACTCTACTTTTCAATTCAGGCAGGGCGAAGAAATATTTACTAGCTTATGGGAGTATTTATCTGCCATACTGCAGAACATAGACAACCTCGAGGTAGTTGACAATGATCTGCTATTTGATTCTGGATCATCAAGTACTATT
>SKWE01000134.1 GCA_007129055.1 Syntrophomonadaceae bacterium | reverse complement strand
GGGTTTATATCTATCCCAGGTGGAACTACCTATTCCTGGCACCGCCAATTGCCATTAACGAGGAAGAGCTGAAATTCGGCATGGATGCCATCGATGAATGCCTGGATATAGCGGATAAGGCGCTGTAACAGTTTAACTAAATAGATAGAATTGCGGGGGGTGGATCGCACTGATCGTACAGACTCTAAATCTGTATAGCCGGGTGGAGCTCCCGGACTCCCCGCCAATTTTATTATTTCTGGCTTACTTTGGAGGCATAGCTAATTATGTCTGACGAGAAACTTAATATTACTTCAATAATAAGCAAAGCAGTTAATTACTCCAGGTTAACAGAAGAAGAAATAATCTACCTTTTGAACCTGGATGAACAGAATAAAATAGAAGAGCTTTTCCTTGCTGCAAGAGAAATAAGGACAGCCAATTTTGGGCAGCTTATATTTATATATGGATTTATCTATTTTTCCACTTACTGCAGGAATAATTGCACTTTCTGTTTTTACCGTTCTTCAAATACGGTAAGTGAACGCTATAGAAAATCGAATGAGGAAATTCTTGAAACAGCTGAAAAACTGACAAAATCAGGGGTGCACCTGCTTGATTTGACTATGGGTGAAGATCCATACTACTTTAAAGAAGACCATTTTGATGATTTGCTAAATACTATTGCTTCGATAAAAGAAATATCGGGTCTTCCAATGATGATTTCTCCGGGTGTTGTTCCACGTCCTGTCCTTGACAGGTTTTACGATTTAGGGGTTGCCTGGTATGCATGCTACCAGGAAACGCATAACAAACAGCTTTACAGTGAGCTAAGGTTAAACCAGGATTATGATGAAAGGCTGGAGTTGAAAAAATACGCCCGCAACAAGGGGTTTTTAATAGAAGAAGGTTTATTGGCAGGGATAGGTGAAACGGTTGAAGATATTTGTCACTCATTCAGGGTAATGGAAGAGCTGGCTGCCGACCAGGTGAGAGTAATGAGCTTCGTTCCTCAAAAGGGAACACCGCTGGAGAATCAGCCCTCAATTCCAAGGATGAGGGAACTATTAATGATAGCGGTTATGAGGTTGCTATTCCCGGACAGGTTGATACCTGCCTCACTGGATGTAGACGGCTTATCCGGATTAAAAATGCGCCTGGATGCAGGTGCAAACGTCATTACGTCTATTATACCGCCTGATGATGGGCTGCTTGGGGTATCACAAAGCACACTGGATATCCGGGAAGGCGGAAGGTCAGTTAAAGGGATTATCCCGGTTCTGGAAGAGTGTGGATTAGAAATAGCCTCAAACAGCGATTATGAAAAATGGATCGAAAATAGAAAATTGCAGGCCCCTATTGTAAAGTAATAATTAGCATTATACTTTTCATTAGCCGAAGGAGAATATTCTAATTGCGTATAGCAGTTATAGGCGGAAAGCTTCAGGGCTTAGAGGCGGTGTACCTGGCCGGTAAGGCCGGGTGGGAAATTATCCTGATAGATAAAGATCGAGATGTTCCTGCCTCTGAACTCGCCCATTGCTTCCATTGCCTCAATGCTGCCTCCCTGGAAAACCTTATTCCAACCCTGGATGGTTGCGATTTAATTATTCCAGCCCTCGAAGATATGGGTGTTTTTAAAGTGCTACTGGAGCTTTCCAGGTTACTTAAAATACCTGTGGCTCTTGATATGGCAGCATATGAGATAACTTCTTCTAAAAGTGTTTCCGATCGATTGTTCGGGGAATTAAATATTCCCTCCCCTAAACCCTGGCCCCAATGTTCGTTTCCCATAATTGTTAAGCCCTCCGGTTCCAGTGGAAGCGAGGGGGTTTTAAAGATAGATAATCAGGAAGGTTATGAGGTGTTTAAGAAGGAAAATAAGCCTGAACCTGATCAGTGGGTGACCCAGGAATATGTAGAGGGGCCTTCATATTCAATAGAAGTAATCGGCCACCAGGGCAGCTATTATCCGCTGCAGGTTACCGGGCTTGAAATGGATGATTTGTACGATTGCAAAAGGGTTTATGCCCCGGTCGAATTAAACACACGGCAGCTAAAGCAGTTTAGTGATATTGCCATAGCAATTGCGAAAGAAATAAGCCTGAACGGAATAATGGATGTTGAGGTTATCCTGCATCAAGGTCAGTTAAAGGTTTTGGAAATAGATGCCCGGTTTCCAAGCCAGACACCGACTGTAGTTTACCATTCCACAGGTATTAATATGTTGGAACTGTTTGCAGACGTTTACCTGGAAAAGATGGATAATAAAATATCGCTGCCGGCTTTTGAAAAGGCGGTTATATTCGAGCATGTTGTAGTAAATCCTGATAGCATATCTATAGCTGGTGAACATATCATAGGGTCAGCAGGACCTCTGAAGTACATAGAAAACTTTTTCGGCGCAGATGAAGCCCTGACTAATTACTATCCAGGCAAGGAAAACTGGGTCGCAACTTTGATTTATAAGGCTGATAGCCTGGAGTCTGTTCATGAGAAGAAGGACAATGCAATTCGAAGTTTAATGTCTGCATTTAACATTAAGCGCTATAATGATCCTGTCCCGGAACCGGAACGTTTTAATATGCGGGGGAATTAAGTAATGACCAGACTTGTATCAACTGATATTAAAAATATCCCGGCAGAAATTGAAAAATACGACCTTGAACTAAAGCGAAAGACCGGATCTTCCCTGAAGGATATAGCTATAATTGCTTCCGGGTTAGATAAACTGGCAATTGAACCAGCAAGTTCCAGGGTTGCTGTAATTCCTGTAACTGTCGGTCTGGGACCTATTTCCGGTTTTAGCGATGCAGTATGTGCTATCGCAGGTCACCTCGGTTTTTCTGCTTTTGTAACATCCCTGCCTGATGTAGGGGGATTGGATGAGGCATTCAAAAAGGAAGCGGAAATAGTTATGCTGGCTGATGATTATGTATTTGCAGCCTTTAATTTGCAGAACCGTAAAGTGATCAACAACGATGAAGCAACGGCCAGGGGCTATGTGGCAGCGTTAAATTGCATGGCCGGCAGCCTGGATAATAAGGCTGTTTTGCTTGCCGGTGCAGGTCGCCTGGGGTCTATAGCAGCGGATCTGCTTGCACAGTTACAGGTTGATTTGATTTTATTCGATCCGGATCGAAACAGGGAAAAACAGCTGGCAGAAAGAATTAGTGATAAATATGGTGTTGAAGCTTTATTCAGCCTGGAATTACAAGAGGCTTTAGATAAGTGTGACGCAGTTTTTGATGCTTCACCGGGCGATGCATTTATCAAAGGCAGGAACATTAAAGGAGGCACCCTGGTAGCAGCGCCGGGAATGCCCTTTGGACTTGATCCCGAGGCCTACGACAAAGTTGCGGAGCAGACAATCCATGATCCGCTGCAGATCGGTGTGGCCGCCATGCTTTACTGCAGCCTCGCAGAGAGTAGATCCTAAACTGGCAGGGAGTGCTTGTTTGTGTCGGATAAGATAAAGAAAAGATATTACCGCAAAAGAGTGGATTTCTTTAAACTACTGCAAAAAATGAAGCTCTGGCCTTCCCGAAAGCGGGTAATGCATGGGATAAAAGATCTAAAGATCACAGGAAATAAAGCTATAATCACTACCCACTGTAATGAAACATTTACTGCTTATAATTCAAAAAACAGCAGGGCCCACCGTGTTTTACGCAACAAATGGGGCTTTACCCCCTGTCCCACCTGCCGCATACCGGCATGGAAACTTGAGAAATTTTCATCAACCCGCTTCAGCCAATCTTATGGTTCCGACCTGGTAGAGGATGATCATAAATAGGTTTTTGATTAGTTGTTACTATTTCGCACAGGCTTCCGCTTGATCTTCTTCATAGATCTTTAAACAAAAATTCTCCGGATATTTAGCGGAGATATTTTTATAATAATCCTTGACGATTTGCATATCCTGCTTATAGTCACCTGTTGGCATAAAATTTGGTCCAATAGCTGCCTCTTTTTTGCTATAATCAAGGTGAGTCAGGACAATTGGCACTTTTGCCTTCAGGGCAATATAATAAAAACCTGTTTTCCAGATGCAGGCATGTTTTCTGGTCCCTTCCGGTGCTATAAGAATGGCCAGATTTTCTTTAGACTGATTGATTGAATCTGCAACCGACTCTACCATGGTGCTTTTCTTGGAACGGTCGATGCCAAAAGCGCCCGCTGACAATAATACATTTTTTATGGGAAAGTATTTAAGCCACTCTTTTTTGAGCATAAAACGGACGGGGATTTTCATTTTATGAAGCCCGGCCAGGGCAAAAAATATATCAAAATTACTGGTATGTGGGCCAGCTACCAGTATGCTCTTTTTAATGTGGGCTGGCATTTCACCTTTTAATTTCCAACCCCCGATGGTGAATAAGAAGATGGCAATAGCTCTGATCATGATAAACCTCCCGGATGCTAAGTTAATACTACATTAACAGTATCATTAATTTCCGCCCGGGTAAAATGTTTTTTTATTCTGTTAGAATGTTTTTTATTGTATAATCAGGTTATGGATAGAAAAGTAAGATATTTATGCTATTTACACTTCTTTATTGCTATCGGTGCCCTGTTTGGGGGAATGGCCGGGATGCTGAGCCCTTATGAGCCTCTTGGAATTCCTAACGAACTGCTTGAAGGGTCTCCTTTTAGCAGCTACTTTATCCCAAGTCTTATACTATTTGCAATTATTGGCCTTGGTCATACCTTTAGCGGCTTGACGGCTTTGAAAAACTCAAAACACCAGGGGTATATCAGTTCAGTATTTTCCTGGGCCCTGATGATCTGGATCGTGGTGCAGTGCATTATAATCGAAACGGTAGATTTTTTGCATGTTCTATATTTTATCTTAGGGCTGATCGGGGCTGTGCTGGGATTCTTGATTTTAGCTGAAAGAAGACAGTTCCCTGCCAATTTGTTTCTAAAAAGCTAGTTTCTATATAAGCAAGCTGTTATAATAAAAAAAAGCTTTTAAATAGATCATTAACTAATTGGGAGGTGCTGTAATGGGAAAAGAAAGTATTCATACCGAAAAAGCTCCGGCAGCTGTGGGTCCGTACAGCCAGGGAGTTAAAGTTGGAGACATGGTATTTGTTTCGGGGCAGATGCCTGTTGATTCTAAAACTGGCGAGATTGTTGAAGGAGACATAACCGCTAAAGCTGAAAAGTGCATGGAAAATGTCCTGGCCATCCTGGCAGAAGCCGGCATGACCGCAGATAATATTGTTAAGGCTACAATATTCCTGACTGATTTAGGTGATTTTGGCCAGGTTAATGAAGTTTATGCTTCCTTTTTTAAGGATAGCTATCCTGCCAGGTCATGTGTAGAAGTTTCAAGGTTGCCCAAGGATGTAACCGTAGAGATAGAAGTTATTGCTTCTAAATAAACAACATACCCGTGTAAGCAAATGAAAAGGAAGGTTCATTCCATGTTTCCATATCGTAATATTGCATCTGAGCGCCAGGTTGATCAGAACATATATTTAACCTGTTTAAAGAAAACCGGGTGGACGCTTCTTTCCATTTTAATCCTATCGTTAGCGCTATTTTTTATATTATCTAGCTCATCTGCATCTGCTGCCCTTTACGGTGATATAAATAAGGATGGAGAAATAAATGTCCAGGATGTTGTTTTAACCATGAGATATGTTTTAGGGTTGCAGGAGTTAAACTCCATTCAAAAGATTGC
>SKWE01000220.1 GCA_007129055.1 Syntrophomonadaceae bacterium | reverse complement strand
TGCAGCAGGCAGCGCGCATTTCTGATCATACCGGGTTTTTCCTGCAAGGGGAGATGGTAGAGTGGGGGAAAACTGCAGAGATATTTACCAAGCCCCAGGACCAGCGGACAGAAGATTATATTACCGGGCGTTTTGGTTAATGCCCGCAAAGGAGAATCTATAATGTCTAACTCAGAGTTTTCCGAGCGTAAGGTTGTCTATGAAGAAAAAATGGGCCATTTACAGGAGAGGCTGCAGCACATGGGCAGCCTGGTTGAGGAATCTATAGCCCGTTCAATAGAGGCGCTAAAAAAACAAGATATGGATTTGGCACAGGCAGTTATTGATGCCGATGACACAATTGATGATTTGGAAGAAGAAATCGAGGAGAAATGCCTGGAGGTTATTGCCACCCAGCAGCCAATGGCCAGGGATTTGCGGCGGGTAGCCACCCTTTTCAAAATGGTTAATGATCTCGAGCGGATGGCCGATTATGCCACCAGTATTGCCAAGATAACCCTGCGCATTGCTGATCAACCATTAATTAAACCCCTGGTTGACATACCGAGAATGGCTGTTTTAAGCCAGAAAATGGTTAAGCAGGCCCTGGATGCTTACGTGCGCCAGGATGTGGATCTGGCAATCTCAGTAGGCCAGGATGATGATGAGGTTGATAAGCTTTTTGGCCAGATTTTCCGTGAACTGCTTACCATAATGATGGAAAATCCGAAGACTATCACCCAGGCCACACACTTGCTTTTCGCCGGGCGGTGGTTGGAGCGTATTTCGGACCATGCTACAAATATAGCAGAAGAAGTAATCTTCCTGGTGACCGGAGAAAAGAAAAATTTAAACGAGTAGTCATTTAATACAATTAAAACCTCTTTGAAATATGGCTGTAATAATCTTCGGGCATAATAACAGTTGACCCCCTCTTTTTAATATAGACTTGGGCACAGTTCTTAGGACTGTGCCTTCTCCTTTTCTACCCGGCAGCCTTGCAGCACAAGGAACAGAAATTAACCGGCATCCCTACTAAGCATAGCTAATCATTACACTATACAGTGATGCTGCATAATTAAAGACAGTAAGCCAATTGTATTAAATTCAACCAATTCAAAAAAAAGACTTGACACCAGGAAACCGGTTTCCTATAATAAGATTAAGCTAGGAGGGGAGCCTTATGGCAGCTACAATTGACCAGGTGGCTAAAAGGGCCGGTGTATCCAAGGCAACAGTATCAAGGGTTTTAAATGATTCCAAGCCCGTTCGTGAAGAAACGCGTCTTCGGGTCATGGATGCTGTAAGAGAACTCGATTTTAAGCCTAACCCGGCCGCCAGGAGCCTTGTATACAAGAAGAGCAGAACATTGGGAGTTGTTGTAACCGATATTGCCAACCTGTTTGTTTCTGTGCTGGTTAAAGGAATTGAAGAAATAGCATACAGCAATAACTATAATATTTTTATCTGCAATTCACATGCTTCAGCTAAAAAAGAATTAGAACTGCTAATGATGCTCAGAGACAAGCGAGTCGACGGCATCATTTTTTTAACTTCCAGGATAAAAGAAGATCACAAGGCATTTTTTAAGAGTTCCCAGCTGCCCATCGCACTGGTTAACGTAGGTTATGATGATGATAATGTTATCGGTATCCGTATTGACAACCACAGGGCAGCATATGATATGACCAGTTACTTTATTAATAAGGGCTTTGAAAGAATAGGGATGATCAGGGCTGCTTTAGATGACATTTACACGGGCAGGGATCGTTTTTTCGGCTATTGCCAGGCCCTTGAAGACCACAATATACCTTACAGGGATGAACTGGTCAGGACAGCGGCGCTGGAAGCTATTGACGGCTACAGGGCTGCTTCCGAAATGTGTAAAAACGGTTTGAACCTGCAGGCCTTATTTGTTGCCTGCGACCTGATGGCGTTCGGAGCGATCAAGGCCCTGATTGATCATGGACTGAAAGTACCTGAAGATATTGAGGTAGCCGGTTTTGATGATGTGCCGATGGCCACTTATTATCATCCTGCATTAACCACTGTCAGGCAGCCGATTGAAGATATGGGCCGGGTTGCCGCTGAAAAATTGATTAATTTAATAGAAGGAAAAGGCGGCCATGATGGAGAGCTGGTATTGCCGCACCAGATAATTTTTCGTGACAGCACTACCGAGTCTTTGTAAATAATATTTATTGTCATAGGATTAGACTTAATTTGTGAAGGAGGGGAACAGGTGGCTGAAAAAAGTGGAAATAAACCTCCGGGGGAGAAAAAACTTCGCCGGAAAAGCAGGATCTCTGATTTGGCCAAAAGTGAAGAGCGGCTTGCTCTCAAACTACTATTACCGGCTTTGCTAATAATAGTGCTGATCGCTTTTTATCCCTTGGCCCAGGTTTTCTATACCAGCTTTACGGATCGAGTTTTTGCCAGTGGTGAAGAAACCAATTTCGTCGGTTTTGACAATTACAGGAGGCTGCTCAGTGTGCACATAACCGAGCTGGAACCTCTTATCGATGAAACAAGTGGCCAACAGCTGGTTGACCCGGAGTCGGGAGAATTACTTTATGAAAGACCTTTGGATGTTTTACCCAGGGAACCCCGCCGTTACCGCGAGTTTAACCAGTTTGATCTTTTCGGAAAACGCTATGTAATTGGAGCGACTGATCCAAGTTTTATTGATTCGGTGCAAAACACGATTATTTTTACGGTAATATCAGTTTTTATTGAACTAATCCTGGGACTAGTCATAGCCCTTGTTGTTAACAGCAAATTTAGATTCAGGGGGTCTATGCGGGCTGCCATGCTTGTTCCCTGGGCGGTTATTACTGTTGTTTCGGCCCGGATGTGGGAATGGATGCTCGCTCCCAGCAGGATAGGCCTTTTTAATGCTTTCTTTGATTGGCTTGGGGTAATAGACAGTCCCATCGCTTTCCTTGCAACCGGTGGATACCAGCTTTCATCAATGATTGCCATTGATGTGTGGAAGACCACTCCCTTTATGGCCTTGCTTTTACTGGCCGGCCTGCAAACTTTACCCGGAGAAATTTATGAAGCAGCTGAAATTGACGGAGCTGGCAAAATAAGGCAATTCTTCTTGATAACCCTGCCCCTGTTAAAGCCGGCTATAGCAGTTGCCCTTATCTTCCGCACCCTGGATGCCTTGAGGGTTTTTGATATCTTCCAGGTTGTCCTGGGCAGCAGTGCCTATTCGATGGCCAGCTATAATTATTTCCAGTTAATTGGCAATAGAAACATGGGTATGGCTTCTGCCATTGGTGTGATTATTTTTATCTTGATCTTCGGGTTCGCAGTTTCCTATATCAAAATGCTGGGGGTTGATCAGGAATGAAAAAGAAAACCAGCCTGTTAAATATATTAAAGAGAATAGGATTTAATTTCATGATTATTTTTATCCTGTTCTACCTGCTTTTTCCCTTTTACTGGGCCGTAAATTCATCGCTTAAAACGGAATCTCAGCTGTTTATGACTCCGGCAACTGCTGTCCCCAGGGATCCGGTAACGCTGGAATTTTCACCGACCCTCCAAAACTATGCTTCAGTGGTGACAGATGGCCAATTCATATCAGGCCTTGTCAATAGTACTATTGTTGCCACTTCAACCACGGCAATGGCCCTGGTAGCCGGGTCATTCGCTGCGTTCGCCCTGGGTAAATTACGTTTTCGCGGCCGCAAGCCCGCCCTGTACCTCATCCTGGCGATGACCATGTTCCCGCAGGTAACAGTACTGACGGGGCTTTATGCTGTTATAACAGCCCTTGGCCTGTCGGCCAGGATCAGTATGATCTTTTCTTACATGATTTTTACGCTGCCATTCACAACCTGGGTGTTAACGGCCTTTTTCAAGGAACTGCCTGATGCCCTGATGGAATCGGCCCAGGTTGACGGGGCAACCCCGTTCCAGACTTTTCGCCGGATTCTGCTGCCTCTTACTGCTCCAGCTCTTGTCACAACCGGCCTGCTGGCCTTTATTGCAGCCTGGAATGAGTATCTTTTTGCCCTTACCTTTACATCTATTGATCCTTCAGCGCGGACAGTTCCTGTTGCAATTGCCTATTTTTCCGGAGCTGTAGCCCGCCAGGAACCATTTGGGGAAATTATGGCGGCAGCTACCCTTGTTACTGTGCCGCTGGTAGTGCTGGTGCTTGTATTCCAACGCCGTATTGTTGCCGGTTTAACGGCAGGAGCGGTTAAAGGTTGATACACAAATTGCATTAAACCTTTTGAAGGGGGGATGTGAAGGTTATTTAACCTTGGTTTTTGTAAGTATATTATTAAGAGGAGGAAGAAATAATGTTAAAGAGAATGTGGTTGGTTGGTTTAACTGCTTTACTGGTTTTCAGCCTGCTTCTTGTGGTCGGTTGTGGTGAAGCAGAAGATGTAGTTGATGATCCCGATGTTGATCTTCCCGATGTGGACGATACAGATGATATCGTTATTACAGTTGCCGCGGGAGCGGTTGGAATGGAGCTGGAACTGACCAGGGACCTGGCAGAAATGTACTCTGAAGCTAATGAAGGTGTAACAGTTACTGTTCTTGATACGCCGGACATGGCTGATGATCGCCTGGGCCTTTACCTGCAGTTTTTTGAGGCCCAGAGTTCTGAAGTTGATGTTTACCAGATCGATGTTATCTGGCCCGGTGACCTGGCCGAGCATTTTGTCGATCTCTACGAGTATGGAGCAGCAGATGTTGCCGATGCCCACTTTCCGGCAATTATAGAAAACAACACTGTTGACGGTCGGTTGGTAGGAATCCCCTGGTTTACTGATGCCGGGCTTTTATACTACCGTACTGACCTGCTTGAAAAATATGATTTAGATCCGCCAACAACCTGGGATGACCTGGAAGAAGCAGCCCAGATTATCCAGGACGGTGAACGTGCAGAAGGAAATCCCGATTTCTGGGGATTTGTATGGCAGGGTAGGGCCTATGAAGGCTTAACCTGCGATGCTTTAGAATGGATCGCCTCCAACGACGGGGGAACCATCATCAGCCCCGATGGTGTTATCACTATCAACAACCCCAATGCAATTGAAATAGTTGAGCAGGCGGCGGGTTGGGTAGGTACAATATCACCCGAAGGCGTAACCACCATGGCTGAAGAGGAATCGCGTGCAGTCTGGCATGCCGGTAATGCTGCTTTTATGCGTAACTGGCCTTATGCCTATGCAACAAGCCTGGCAGATGACAGCGCAGTTGCCGGCCTGTTTGATGTATCCCCGCTGCCGGCGGGCAGAAGTGGATCCGGCGCTGCCACCCTTGGTGGCTGGCAGTTGGGTGTCAGCAGGTACAGTAATCACCCGGAAATTGCTGCCGATGTGGCCCTTTTCATGGCTTCTCATGAAGGTCAGAAATATCGTGCTGTTGAAGGTACCTTTAACCCGACCATTATGGATCTCTACGATGATCCTGATGTCTTGGAAGCAGCGCCCTTCTTTGGTAGTCTCTATGATGTTTTCATCAATGCAGTAGCACGCCCTTCAACAGTTACAGCACCCCAGTATGCTGCAGTTTCCGAGCTTTTCTACAGGGCTGTTCATGATGTCCTGACCGGCCAGAAAAGCGCTGCAGATGCTTTTGAAGAGCTGGAACTTGACCTGCAGGATATAACCGGGTTCCCGGTAGAATAAACCTGGCAGGCCAATTGTTAGAGGTATTCTGGTTTTATCGCTTTTGTCCGGGCTTTAACCCCGGACAAAAGCACTCTTATTAATCA
>SKWE01000238.1 GCA_007129055.1 Syntrophomonadaceae bacterium | reverse complement strand
GATGCGTTTCTTTAAAAGGATCGGAAAGTTTTTAGGTGAAGTTAGGGTAGAGTTAAAAAAAGTTAACTGGCCAACCAAGCGTGAATTTACTGTTTTTACCGGTATCGTTTTATCTGCGGTAATTGTAATCGGTATTTTCTTCTGGGTCATGGACAGTGTTTTCCTGGCCATCCTGCAGCTGGTTATTCGCTAAATTGCCGGCATTATGCCGTGACCATAGGATTGCCGGATCATTTATACCTAACTGATATATTAAAGGAGTGACAGGGAGTGCTGGCGCATTCCCCTGACTATGATGACTGAAGCCAAAACAGGAACCGACAACGGCCTGGAAAAAGATCCAGATCAGGAACAGGAAGTTGTTGACGGTAACGAAGCTGAAACTGAAGAAGACGCCATAGCCAAAGACTGGTATGTTATCCATACCTACGCCGGTTATGAAAAGCGGGTAATGACCAACCTGGAGCGCCGGGTTGATTCGATGGATATGAAAGATAAAATATTCCGGATCATGGTGCCCACAGAGAAGGAAATTACCAGTCGCAGTGGTCAGAAAAGAACGGTGGAGAAGAAAGTTTTCCCCGGCTATGTTTTGGTGGAAATGGTCATGGACGATGATTCCTGGTATGTTGTGCGCAACACCCCGGGAGTAACCGGTTTTGTCGGACCGGGTTCCAAGCCCGTGCCGTTAAGTGAAAAAGAGATTACCCATATTCTGCGCCAGGTTGGAGTTGTGGAAGGCAAACCGCGCATTGACTTTGATGTTAACCAGGTTGTGCGTGTGGTAAGCGGTCCTTTCAAGAACTTCGAGGGTAAAGTTGAAGAGATAAACAGGGAAAAAGGGACTGTAAAGGTTTCCGTTTCCATGTTTGGGCGCGAAACACCGGTGGAGCTGGAGTTTCACCAGGTGATCAAATTTTAAGCATTGCTGTGCGGCCCATAAGGGCTTAGCTGCAGCCGGGAGGTTTATTTAATGGCTAAGAAGAAAAAAGTTATTGGTATGACAAAATTGCAGATTCCGGGTGGTAAGGCTACCCCTGCACCGCCGGTTGGTCCTGCCCTGGGTCAGCATGGTGTAAATATTATGGCATTCTGCAAGGAGTTTAACGAGCGGACTGCACAGAATGCAGGGCTGATTATACCTGTTGAGCTGACGGTATATGAAGATCGCTCCTTTAGCTTTATTACCAAGACTCCTCCTGCTGCCGTTCTGCTGAAAAAGGCCGCCGGCCTGGAAACCGCTTCCGGTGAGCCGAACAGGGTTAAGGTAGCCACTCTGCCGCGGGAAAAGGTAAAAGAGATTGCCCAGCAGAAAATGGAAGACTTAAATGCCTACGATGTTGAAGCTGCAACCAAGATCATCGAAGGCACTGCCCGCAGTATGGGCATTGTTGTTGAGAAATAGCATTATAATTAGTGGGAGAGTTAAAAGCTCGCTTACCACAGGAGGTTATTTGAATGGCTAAAAAGGGAAAGAAGTACGAAGACGCACGCAAGCAGTTTGACCGCGAAACAAGATACGAACCGGCTGAAGCGCTGAAAATGATAAAGGGTTTTAGCAACCGCTCCTTTGATGAAACTGTTGAACTGGCAGTCCGCCTGGGCGTTAACCCCAAGCATGCCGATCAGCAGGTGCGCGGCTCGGTTGTCCTGCCGCACGGCACAGGTAAAACAGTGCGTGTTGCAGTTTTCGCCAAGGGTGAAAAGATCAAGGAAGCCGAAGATGCAGGTGCAGATTTTGCCGGCGCTGATGAGTTGGTGGCAAAGGTCCAGGAAGGCTGGATGGATTTTGATGTCGCCGTCGCCACACCTGACATGATGGGTTCGGTTGGTAAGCTTGGTAAAGTTCTCGGCCCCCGTGGCCTGATGCCCAACCCGAAAAGCGGAACCGTTACCTTTGAACTTGAGAAAGCGATCAGTGATATTAAGGCCGGTAAGGTTGAATACCGCACCGAAAAGGCGGCAAACGTGCATGTTCCGATCGGTAAAGTATCTTTTACAGAAGAGCAGCTACTCGAAAACTTTAATGCTATAATGGATGCACTAATTAAAGCCCGCCCGACAGCTGCCAAGGGTCAGTATATTAAAAGCGTGACTGTAAGTTCAACCATGGGACCTGGTGTAAAAACTACTCCCGGCGTTGATTTGAAATAATAGAGCAGTAAATCAAAATTGAATATTGTTTCCGTAGACGCCAGGTACTCTGAGTTTAATGGCCCATAAGGCCGCCTGTCCAGGAAAAACTTAGATGCTTCAACCTTTAAATTTGGTTGTAACGGGGTTTTCTGTCTGCGGAAAACCCCGTTTTTAATTATCAGCGGGATTCAGTAATACCAGGAGGAGGTGAATTATTTGATCACCAGAGAAGCCAAGGAAGTAATGCTGAAAGAAATTACCGAGGAATTGAAGAAAGCGGAACTGGTTGTCGTAACTGATTACCGGGGATTGAATGTGAAGGCGATAAATGACCTGCGCGGCAGATTGAGAAGTGAAAATTGCCTGTACAGGGTAACGAAGAACACCATGAACCGCCTGGCCTGCCGTGAAGCAGGTTATGATCCGCTGGAAGAACTTTTTGAAGGGCCAACAGCAATTGCTTACTCCAGCGACGACCCGGTTGCTGCAGCCAAAGTTTTTAAAGAGTTTGCCAAGGAATATGAAGCGCTGGTTATAAAGGGCGGCATGCTCTCCGGCCAGGTTTTAGATGCCGACGGGATAAAGGCCCTGGGCGAAATTCCGCCTCGCGAAGTATTGCTGGCGAAAGTTGTCGGCGGGTTCCAGGCTCCGATTTCAGGATTGGTTGGTGCCCTGCACGGCAACCTGCGCAATCTTGTTTATGCTGTTGATGCTGTCCGTCAGCAGAAAGAAAGCGCTTAAATCTGTTTTAATGTAAAGACTGGTATTTTGATAATGAGTAAATGTAGTTCCATGTTTATAATGTGGGCTGAAAAAGCCCGAAAAACTAAAAATTAAATTATATTAAAGGAGTTAATAAGAAATGGCAAAAGGCGATAACAAAGTTGAACAAATTATGGATTTAGTAAAAGAAATGACCGTTCTTGAGCTTTCCGAACTGGTCAAAGCTTTGGAAGAAGAATTTGGCGTAACTGCAGCTGCCCCTGTAGCAGCAGCAGCCGCACCGGCAGCAGCTGCTGCTGAAGAAGAGGAGAAGGATGAGTTTGATGTAGTCCTGACCTCATCTGGCGAGAAGAAGATCCAGGTTATTAAGGTTGTCCGCGAAATCACCGGTCTGGGCCTTAAAGAAGCAAAAGCATTAGTAGACGAAGCTCCCGGCAATGTCCAGGAAAAAGTAAACAAAGAAGAAGCAGAAGCAACCAAGGCAAAAATCGAAGAAGCTGGCGGAAGTGTAGAACTGAAATAACCCTTAAACCTGAAACGGGGACAGTTCTTGTTTCAGGTTTTTGAAGCTTAAATTGTTATTAAAGCGGGATCACACATTGTGGCCCCGCTTTTTTAAATGCACCCAACACGAATATTACCTGAAACGGGGACGGTTCTTAGTTCAGGTAGAATAAATAGCAGGCGAATTATTTTTTAATCCAACCAGAAAATCCTTTATTATCGGGGCAATATAAATTACTGAACATTTAAAATATATTTTTATCTTGATATAGTATTGTAAAATTTAAATATACAGTGTAATATGTTCGAGAATAAATAACATAATCCTTGATGCAAAAAATAAATAACTTTTTAAAAACCTATTATTCCAAAAAAAATAACAGCCCTGTTATTGATTAGAAAAGGGAGTGAACTAGTAGTTAAGCAGATTTTTTGCTTTAAAAATTTAGGGTTAACTGCCCGCTATCTACTATAATATTATTCGCAGCAATTGCAGGAGGAAGCCTGGTAATTGATCAATGCAGCAGCAGTCGAAGCTATAAAACAACTTATCACACTATTACTGATCATCGCTTTACTCTTTAGCCCGGCAAATGTACTGGCGGGAGTAAACACTGTTTCGGAGATTGACAAAGAAAACAGGAACTGCACCAATGATCATAGTAACGGCAGCAATGTTCAGGACAACTCAGGCAGCACTGATAACATTAGCGCAGGCGGTAATAGCGGAAGCAGTGATCACAACACCAGCGGGCAGACTAACTCTAATGTAGAATCATTTTCTACTACCACACCCAAAGCTTCAGAAACCGGTTCACCAGGATTTTTAGAGCCTAACCAGTCAGATGGCAGCATTAGTAAGAATGATGTAAATGGTGATTCAGCTTTATCAGATAGCGAAGATTTAATTTATGCCAGTGCAGCAGATAATGACCCCCCACAATACTATAGCGAACCCAACAATACAGACACAGTAAGCAAGAGCGGAGAAGATATAAATTCTCAATCTTGCTGCAGCAGTTCTGGTCATAGTGTTAATGCATCGGCAGAAGAAACAGGCAGCAAAGAAGATGCAGACCCGGCGCCAGACCCGGAGCAAGCCAAAGAAACTTCATCCTTGATAGACAAAACAAGTTCTACCGTAAATAACGAAATACAGGCTCTTAATGACAATGATGCAACTTCTGATACGAGTCCAATTTCTGCTGACGATGATTTTATAAGTGGTGGAAACTCGTATATTGCCATAGTAATCCCGGAAGATGGCAAGATGATTAAGCAGGGCGAACCCACAGCTCTTACTGTGACCTTCACAGAATTAGGTGATACCTTGCTTGGTTCAGCACAGCTATTTATTCCCAAATCCCTAACTGTTGATACTGAAGTTGATATTGAAATATCTGGTGACTGGGACTACAGGTGGGAGGATCCAGTTGACAACAGCGCTTTCAGCAAAGTCTTATCCCTCTGGGCGATCTTGGAAGGAAACTACCTTGGTAAAGACAATTCTATTTCCGCTACCTTTACAGCAACGGCCAGTTCTGATCAAACTCACCATTTCGATACAAAAGCCTGGCAGGAAGCAGCATTGGATGGTGAGGGGAAAGGCACAGGTGTCAGCAGCGATCCCTCGAAAGTTAATAACTATTTAGGTTATAACCCTGATACAGGTCAATACGAACTTGGTTACAGCCAGCCGAAGATAAATGTTTGGGTTGATAGCGCCGGGGACGGTTACAGGACGACTGGGGTTGGGGATGGAACCACCGATTTATCTGTGGATGACCCCAGGGGTTTAAGTGCTGGGGATCTTTTTGTAGGCCTTGACAATGTCAGGAACAACTTAAACTGGCATTACGTGCAGGTTGAAGATATTGAACTTGCTGACTATCTAAGCCCGGATGGTGCTGGTTATAACGCAGGCGCGGGTTGGGAACCGATCGGATCAGATAGCAATCGTTTTCTTGGTGGATACCATGGCGGCGGATATATAATTGAGGGATTGAAAATTGAACGCGGTGCCACAGATTATATTGGTCTTTTTGGCAGCATTGGAGAAGGATCGCTAATTAGTAGCGTCATTTTGCAAAATGTTAACGTGACTGGTAAAAACATTGTCGGTTCCCTGGTTGGTGAAAACAGGAATGGCGTAATTTTGAACAGTTCTGCCCAGGGTACGGTTACTGCGACCGGTTCCAATGTTGGCGGCCTGGTCGGGCGCAACAATCGTGTTAATAGGGATGATACTAATTATGGGGTTATTAATAACTGTTTCACACTGGTCACAGTAACAGGAGTTAATAATGTTGGCGGGCTTGTAGGTAACAATATGCGTAATGCAGAAATAAAGAATAGCTCAGCAGG
>SKWE01000192.1 GCA_007129055.1 Syntrophomonadaceae bacterium | reverse complement strand
CAATGCTGATATAGATCAGTTTTTAATCTTTCTTTCATTAAAGAAGTATAATTCATTTATTACTGCTCTCGTGGTTTAGCTTCGTTGACTACCAGCTTACGTCCTTCCAATTCAACTCCATTGGTTTTTTCCAATATTTCTTCCATGTTTTCTTCATTTACCTCTACAAATCCATAGCCGCGGGAACGCCCTGTAGCTCTTTCGGTAATTATACGGCATTCTATTATTTCACCGTATTGTGAAAAAAATTCTTCAAGATCACTTTCCTTGGTGCTCCAGGGTATGTTTCCCACGTACAAAGTTTTCTGCATTGCTAATACCACCTCCATTTATATTATAGCCTATTTTACAAGGCTATTAAAACCTTCTACCATGCACTGGTACGGTACAGACCGTGTTTTTTGATATACTGTTCAACCGGCTCTGGGGTTAAATATTTAATAGTTTTACTTAAAGTAACCCGTTCGCGAATAAAGGTAGATGAAACCGCCAGGGCAGGAATTTCCAAAAGGTGAACCCTGTGGCGCATATCAGGGCAGGAGCGATCAAGTGTGTCATAAAAATGATCGAGTGAGTAACCGGGTCTTGAAACGGCAATAAATGTGCAAAGACGCAGGAGCTCTTCATAATCTTTCCAGGTAAATATTTCAAGAATTGCATCAGCGCCGGTTATAAAAAATATCTCTGGGCCGGGTTCCTTCCCACAGGCAAAATGCCTTACCGTGTCTATTGTATAGGTAGGTTCATTTTTATCAATCTCAATCCGGGAAACAAAAAATGAAGGGTTAGACATAACTGCCAGTGATGTCATCAGGTAGCGGTGCTCGGGCAGTGAAATTGACTGTTCATCTTTATGGGGGGGTATTCCTGCAGGGACAAATACCACATAATCCAGATCGAACTGCTGCCTCGCCTCTTCAGCAGTAACCAGGTGGCCCATATGGATAGGGTCAAAAGTTCCACCCATTAAACCGATATTTAAATTTCCACCCTTATTTGGTTTGGCATCAAAAAACAAGTAAGACAACTCCCCTGGCGTTAATCATAATAAGTAAATTCCTCGACTCCGATACGAACACTATCCCCTTCTTTGATGCCCGCCTTCCGTAGCTCTTTTTCCAATCCAAAACGTCGGCAATAACCCTGAAAACGCTTAAGAGCCTCTTCATTTTCAAAATCAGTCTTAGCAGCCATTTTTTCGATAGCCGTACCACTTACAATGAATATATCGTCTTCTTTATTTATCTCAAGGGGTGTTTCTTCATCTTCGTCAATATAAAATACTTTTTCCGGTTCATGTTTATCTTTTTCTTCCTGCAGCTCATTTACCCTTTGATATAAATAACGAGTTAAATCTTTAACACCTTCACCCGTTACCGCTGATATCAAAAACAGGCGAAGACTTTCTGATTCAGACTTTAATGTGTCGGTAAGCCTGGATATTTCTTCTTCAGCCCCGCCCACATCTATTTTGTTTGCTACAACTATACGGGGATAATCTTTAAGCTGCCCGCTGAATTTTTCCAGTTCATGTTGTAATAACCTGTAGGCATCTGCCGGATCAGGTTCTGCAGTTGGTGAAATATCAATAAGAAAAAGCAGGAGGAGGTTTCTTTCAACATGGCGCAAAAACTGGTGCCCAAGCCCCGCACCCTGGTGAGCTCCTTCGATTAAGCCAGGCAGATCGGCAACAACAAAACTACCCTCGTCACCTACTTTAACTACACCAAGATTAGGGCTTAGTGTAGTAAATGGATAGGAAGCAATTTTTGGCCTGGCTTCTGTAATACGGCCAAGAAGAGTTGATTTACCGGCATTGGGGAAACCAACCAGGCCCACCTGGGCCATAAGTTTAAGTTCAAGGAAGATATTCTTTTCGTCACCGGGAAGGCCTTTTTCAGCAAGACGCGGCGCCCTTCTGCGTGAACTGGCAAAACGGGCATTCCCCTTACCACCTCTGCCGCCTTCGGCAACGAGGGCTTTCTGTCCGGCAATAGTAAGGTCGGCAATAACCCTGCCTTTTTCATTACGGACAATTGTGCCTGGAGGTACCGGTACAAGCAAATCTGCGCCTGCGGCCCCGTGCCTGTTTTTACTCTGGCCGTGACCGCCATCGGCAGCCTTAAGAATTCGCCGATAGCGCAGATCAAGAAAACTGTGTTTTGATGGATCAGCCCACAGGTAAATACTGCCGCCATTGCCGCCATCACCACCATCAGGGCCGCCTTTGGCAACATACTTCTCACGACGGAAGGAAACCATTCCGTTTCCTCCGCGACCCCCGCGTACAGTAAGCTCTAACTCGTCTACGAACATTAGCCAACAATCACCTGCAGCGCTGTAAAATATATTCTAATCATAGAAAAGCCCGGGTATCAAGCCCGGGCCGAAAAAACTAGTTAACTGCTGCAACATCCTCCGGATAAACGGAGACCATTTTTTTTGCACGATTATCATATTCGTAAACTACGCGGCCGTTAGCCTTGGCATACAGCGTATCATCGCTTCCTTTGCCAACATTAAGGCCAGGATGAAAACGGGTTCCTCTCTGCCTGATCAGAATACTTCCGGCTTTAACCAGTTGTCCGCCGTAACGCTTTACTCCAAGTCTTTTAGCGTTACTGTCCCTACCGTTACGGGAACTTCCAACTCCTTTTTTATGAGCCATCTATGACACCTCTCTTTCATGCCTTACAGATATAATAGAGTTAAAAAATTACTTTGCGCTAATTTTACTGATCAGAACATCGGTATATGGTTGACGATGTCCCTGCTTGCGACGGTAATTTTTCTTCCTTTTAAACTTGAAAACAGTAATCTTTTTAGCACGGCCATTTCTTGTAACCCGGCCTTCAACTTCACTACCTTCAAGATAAGGATTACCGACTTTCGTTTCTTCACCATTCACCAGCATTAAAACCCGGTCAAACTTGACTGTTTCACCTTTTTCAGAAGGAAGCTTTTCCACCCGGATAGTTTTTCCTTCTTCAGTACGGTACTGTTTACCACCTGTTTCAATAATTGCGTACATAAACAAACCCCCCGTAAGGACTCGCCGAAGCTGGTAGCCCAATTAAAACGGGGCTTTACGGACCTACTTCGTGCGGTTGTAAATCTATTGCAGATTCTAACACGCCCGATCAGCTTTGTCAATTTTTTCACCCTCCAGTTGCCCTCTAGTATAATAAAACAGAACTAAAACCTTGACCATAGTAAAAACATATAATAAAATACAAAAGCAGTACAATTTAATAGGCAATTACCTTCGATCCATGTGTTCTAAAGCATTTATAAAATCGCCATGAACTATGGACGATAGGGTATAGTTGGAAACGACTGTGCCTCCCGTTGCGGAAAGAAGGTCGGTAAATGTTTTTGATTATCGCATTTTCCAGCGGGATTTGCGATTTTTCATTTTATATTTAAATCTGGCAGGAGATACTGAATATGCCCAGGCATAAAAGATTCGCTTTTTTGATAGTTTCATCGATGGTAATATTCTTTTTATGCCTAATTGCAACAGGCTGCAGCGGAGATAATGAACTTCGATCTGGAGCAGGTGAAACTGAATTTGGTAATGAGTTTATAATGTTAGCCACTACTACTAGTACATATGATTCGGGTTTGCTTGACTATTTAAATCCTGTTTTCACCGAACAATTCGGCATTAAAGTTCTTGTAATAGCCCAGGGCACCGGTGCAGCGCTGGAAAGCGGATCACGCGGTGATGCTGACCTGATCCTGGTTCATGACCGTGAAAGTGAATTAAAATTTGTTAATGAAGGATTTTTTATAGATCGCTATGATTTAATGTATAACGATTTTATTATCGTTGGCCCTGCAGACGACCCTGCGGGTATCAGCGATCTGGAAAATGTTATTGAAGCGTTAAACCGTGTAGCAGAAAAAGAACACCCCTTTGTTTCAAGAGGAGACGATTCCGGGACAAATCGAAGGGAAAAGAAACTTTGGGAGCTAAGTAATGTAAATACAGAACAAACATGGTATTTTTCAATTGGGCAGGGGATGAGTGACACACTCATTTTTACTAATGAAACACTTGGCTACACCTTAACTGACCGGGGCACATACGCGGCTATAAAAGACAGGCTGGATTTAGAGGTCCTTTTTGAAGGAGATCCGCTACTATCCAACCAATACGGAATAATGGCTGTCAACCCGGAATTTCATCCCCATGTAAAATATGAATACGCCCTGACATATATAAATTTCCTCGTCTCTGAAGAGGGCCAAAATTTGATAGCATCATATAGCTTAGATGGTGAAACACTATTTTATCCTGGTTTTGGTTTGGAGTGAATGATTTGACAAGACTCCTGGATGGAATTGTAGAAGCTTTCCGTTTAATTATAAGTTTCGATCCCGAATTAATACATATTGTATTCCTATCCCTTCGTGTCTCAATCGCAGCGATAATTGTAGCATCAATAATTGGCATTCCCCTTGGAGCCTTTCTTGGCTTAAAATCAGAGAAGAAAACCCGCCTGCTAAATAAATTAATTTTTACCCTGATGGGAACACCGCCTGTTGTTGCCGGCCTGGTTATCTATCTTTTTATTTCTAGGATGGGTCCGTTTGGCGTTCTGGGGTTATTATATACTCCTACGGCAATGATCATCGCCCAGGTTTCGTTGGCCACACCAATTATTACCGGCCTGACTATGGTTGGAGTTAGGTCGAGGGGTGTTGAAGTTGTAGAAGTTGCCCGCTCACTGGGCGCAGGGCAGGGACTTATTACCCGAACCTTAATCATGGAATCAAGAATTGCAATTCTTGGGGCAATCATCACCGGTTTCGGTAGAATAATTGCCGAAGTAGGAGCAGTAATGATAGTGGGGGGCAATATTGCCGGGCAAACCAGGGTAATGACAACTGCTATAGTTTTGGAAACAAGGAGAGGAAATTTTGAGTTGGCCATTGGCCTGGGCTTAATACTTTTGATGTTTTCTTTTATCATTAATTCTTTCCTCTATAATATACAGGGGGGAGGTAAAAAGAATTAACAAACATGACAGTTTAGCCCAATTAAGTAAAATCAAAAAAATATACGATCGGGAAATCCTCAGCATAGATGATTTAAGCATTGAAAGGGGCAAAATATACGGTCTTATCGGCCCCAGTGGAGCCGGCAAGAGTACTTTGCTGCGCATTATTAACCTGCTAACCCGTCCCGATCAAGGTAGACTTTTCTTTCACGGCATCCCGGTTAAAGATTACGGTAAAGAACGCCTGGAATTGCAACGAAGCATGGCACTTGTTTTTCAAAAAACCTTGCTCTTTAAAGATAGTGTGAAAAATAATATTGCATATGGTTTAAAAGCAAGACAATACCCTCACAATGAGATAGATAAAAGGGTTAATACACTACTTAGCCAGATTGGTTTAAACAAACTAGCTAATCAGCGTGCTGACACCTTGTCAGGAGGCGAGGCACAGCGTGTGGCAATAGCTAGGGCTGTCGCCTTTGATCCTGAGCTATTACTGCTTGACGAACCTACAGCAAACTTAGACCCTAAAAATATTGAGTCAATAGAAGAGATGATCAGGGAAATGAACCAAACGAAAGGAATCACAGTTATGATGATTACTCATAATGTATTCCAGGCCCGCCGCATCTCTGATGAGGTAATCTTTCTTGATAGTGGCAAAATAGTTGAGATGGGCCCAACAGATAAAATATTTAATAACCCTGATCATGAAAAAACCCGACTTTTTGTTGAAGGCCGGATGGTATATTAAATAGTTACTT
>SKWE01000051.1 GCA_007129055.1 Syntrophomonadaceae bacterium | reverse complement strand
GGCTGTTCAGGTTATAAGGAATACCCAATTTGTTCAGTAAAGATTTTACAGTTTCAAAATGCTGATCACAATCGGGGCAAAGATGATCCGTCATACGCGGGGCAGCTTCAACCATGGCCTGACAGCCTTCAGATTTACAGTCTAATACGCGCATCGGGTTATTATGATAGCGCTTGATACAGTCATCGCAAAGGTCGCCTTCAATACCTTCAAGGTAAGGGACAAGCGCATCACGAAAACCGGGCCGGCAAACCGGGCAGCCAACACTATTCAGCTCGATCGATAAATTATCTATCTTCAGGGATTGAAAAAAGCCGTAGCAGAAAGAAATAATTTCTGTATCTGCAGCTGCGTGGGCAGCACCGAATATTTCCAGTCCGAACTGGTGAAACTGGCGGTAGCGGCCGGCCTGGGGGCGATCGTAACGGAACATGGGCCCGTTATACCATAGTTTAACCGGTTGAGGTTTTTCCTTCAGGTTGTTCTCCAGGTATGCCCTCGCTACGGCAGCAGTTAGTTCAGGACGGAGGGTTAAATCACGACCGCTTCGATCCTTGAAAGAATACATTTCTTTCGATACTATATCGCTATCTTCGCCGACAGAACGAATAAAGAGGTCAGTCTGTTCAAAAATAGGAGTGCGTATCTCTCCAAAACCATATAAGCGACAGAAATTGCTAAACCTTTCCTCTAAGTATTGCCATTTAGTTGCTTCGTCAGGTAATATGTCACGGGTTCCGCGCGGTGCCTTGTAATTCATCCTGTTTCTCCTCTCGGTCCTAAACTAAAATAACTTTTTGCTATCAAGCAATATTGTTACAGGCCCGTCATTATCTACATTGATGCGCATTTCGGCCTGAAAAACTCCCTTTTCCACCACAATTCCCAGGGCTTCTAACTTTTCACAGAAATAATCGTAAAGCGCTTCAGCTTTATCGGGCGGGGCAGCATCAGAAAAACCGGGCCTTCGACCCTTACGGCAATCCCCGTAAAGGGTAAACTGGGATATCGAAAGTATTTCTCCACCTGAATCTCGCACAGATAGGTTCATTAATCCCTTCGCGTCTTCAAAAATACGCAGGCCGGCAATCTTTTCTGCCAGGTAATCGCTGTCACTTTCCGTATCACCCTGGCCCACTCCCAGGAATACCACCAGGCCTTTATCGATCTTTCCGACTACCTTCCTCTCTACTTCAACATAAGCCTGGTTAACCCGCTGTACTACAGCCCGCATGATTCGCCTCCCACAAAAGTATATGCATTTTCCTGTTATTATAAATCAAATTAATTATTAGAACCGTAGACATGACGGCGCACACTAAAAACATCCTTTATCTTATTAAGCTTGTTCATTATCTGGTCAAGATGAACCTGGTCCTTTACAACAAGGGTCAGGTGGATTGTTGCTTCACGATTTTTATCTGCCCTGGCAGTCACAGTAGTAACCTCTATCCTGCTCTCATTTACCGCAGCCATTACATCGGTAAGCAGGTTCTTCCGGTCATTTGCCTTAATCTCTATTTCGACGGGATAATCGGCCTTGGCTTCGCCTGCCCAGGTAGCGCTCATCAGCCTGCTGCTGTCTCCCTTGAAATGTTTCAGGTTGGGACAATCCGCCCTGTGAATGGAAACTCCCCTGCCGCGGGTAACCAGGCCTTTTATTTCATCCCCGGGAACAGGGTTGCAGCACCTTGCTATGCGCATCAGCAGGTTATCAACACCTTCGATTATAACACCGGTGTAATCCTGCTTTCTTGGCTTTGCCTGTTTAATTTCAGGAAGTTCTTCTTTTATTTCATCTTTATGCTGACGGTTGTATTCTTCGCGCATACGGCTGATAACCTGGTGAACCGAGACCCCGCCATAACCGACTGCTGCATATAGATCTTCCACAGTCATAATATTAAAAGATGCCCCTACTTCTTCCAGCAGGTCGTGCTTTAACATTATACGCTGTTCAACATTGATCCTGCGGATTTCCCTTTCAAGCATTTCACGGCCTTTTTCGATATTTTCCTCTCGCCGTTCTTTTTTGAACCAGGTGCGTATTTTATTTTTGGCATGTGATGTTTTTACCAGTTTCAGCCAGTCGCGGCTGGGCGAACCCTGCTTGGCCGTTATAACTTCAACCATATCGCCTGTCTGAAGCTTATAGTCCAGGGGAACCAGCCTCCCGTTAACCCTGGCACCGGTACAGCGGTTTCCAACATCCGTGTGAATTTTATAAGCAAAATCCAACGTCACCGAACCTGCCGGTAAATCTATAACATCACCCTTTGGTGTAAAAACAAAGACTTCGTCGGTAAATAAATCGCCCTTCAGGTCTTTTATGAAATCGCGTGCATCACGATAATCGTGCTGCCATTCCAACAATTGGCGGAGCCAGGTCAGTTTGTCATCAATTTCTTCCCTGTCATCGACTTTTTCCTTGTAGCGCCAGTGCGCTGCAATACCATATTCAGCGGTCCTGTGCATATCCCAGGTCCTGATCTGAATTTCAGCCAGTTCGTTTTCAGCAGCAAAAACCGTGGTGTGCAGGGATTGATACATGTTCGGCTTGGGCATGGCAATAAAATCTTTGAAGCGACCGGGAATCGGTTTCCATATGGTATGAACTATTCCCAGGGTGTGATAACAATCCTTAACTGTATCAACTATAATTCTTACCGCTGTCAGGTCATATATTTCATTTAGATCCTTACCCTGGCTTTTCATCTTGTTATAAATGCTGAATAAGTGCTTGGGCCGGCCCTGGATTTCGGCTTCTATTGACGACTCCGAGAGATAGTCCTGCAGGATCCAGATAATCCGGTTGATAAATTTTTCTCTTTCCCGCCTTTTCTTGGCCAGCTTTTCAACAAGTTGAAAATAGTCTTCGGGCTGCAGGTAACGAAAGGCAAGATCTTCGAGTTCCCACTTGATCATGTAAATCCCAAGGCGGTGAGCCAGGGGGGCATATATTTCAAGGGTTTCACGCGCTATTTCTTTCTGCTTGTAGGTATTCAGGTAGCGAAGGGTGCGCAGATTATGCGTACGGTCGGCTAACTTGATTAATACCACACGAATATCCTGGGCCATGGCGATAAACATTTTTCGCAGGGTTTCTGCCTGCTGTTCTTCTTTCGACGTAAAATCAAGGCGGCTCAGCTTGGTGACCCCGTCAACAAGGGCAGCTACCTCATTTCCAAATTCACTGCGGATATCATCAAGGGTTACTTCCGTATCTTCAACCACATCATGCAGCAAACCGGCAATAATTGTAACCAGGTCCAGTTCCAATTCGGTAAGAATCATGGCCACGCCCAGGGGGTGACTGATATATGACTCACCCGATTCGCGCATTTGGCCTGAATGTGCCTGCAATGAATAGCTATAGGCCTTTTCAACTAGCGCCCAGTCATCCAGGTTCGGATAATAACTCTTGAACATTTTTTTCAGGTCACTGATCTTTTTTTCCTTAACAGTCATAGCCTGCACCCCGAAATAAAGCTTGGTATCAAAGCAGATACTAACTATAATACTAAAAAACAGCGCTAAATTCTATCATAAGTTTTAACTACCCGTGTACAGCCCGTTATGCTTCAGGCACCCGGCAGCCTTGAAAGAAGGAAGCTATAAGCTGTGGAGAACTGGTGAGAAATAATTCCTGGAAACCGGCGCAGCCTTTCCTGAGCTCAATAGATTCACGATAAACCCCGGATTTTTCAAGCGGTTGCGGCCAGGTTTTCATTATCTCTACATAGTGCGGTGATACTTTACCGTTATCTAAAAACCCTGTTTCAGTCAGTATTTCCAGGGAGCGTTTCCAGAATGAAGATACCGGTTTAAAAGATAGGGCATCGGCAGCAGGGCCTGGAAAGTCTTCATCCAGCCCCTTTTTTGCAGCATCTATCAGATTGTCGCAAATCATCTTTAAACTATCGGCTGAAGGTAGAGCGCGATCAAGTAAAACATGGTTAAAATCAAGATCTTTGTTTCCATAAGCAAGGTAAATCCTTTCCAAGCCCATTTCATTTAGATTACCTGTGATATTTTTAAGCACTCCCTCGTGAAGGGGAAGATCGTATAATAATAACAATTTAAACCGGGAAGAAGTTTCCGAAAGAGCGCCGGCAGCTCCATTGGTAATAATAACCGGCTCCTGTCCGCGGCTATTTAAGCCAATCAGCTGTTTTCCGGCTTTAGCGGTCGCGGTAAGGATAACTGCGCGGCCCTCTTGTTCAGTTAAAATCTCCCTGATGGGCAGACTATTTTTATCCCGGTTCCGCCAGTCTATAATCTCAAGATTATCACTGTGATGACAGTCGCTGAAACTGAGATCCTTTATTATATGGTCGAGGGTTTTTTCTCCCCGGTACGAACCGTTTTGCATGGTAAATGCAACATCAACCAGGCGCCCCTTTTCGAAGGCCGGTAAAAATTCTGCGGCTGAAAAAAAAATGGGTTGAAGGTTTTTACCGTTTTTCTTAAGATCCAGCTTCAAATGGCTCTTATCTTTCCCTACAGCTCTCCAGGAGACCAGTTCCCAATCACGGCTGCCAAAGATTGGTGTTGAATTGTCAGTACCAAAGGGTTCAAGTTTTTCCAGTGAATGGGCCAGTTCATTTGTCATATCCGGGTAATCCAGTTCGGCATCAATTGTCAGGGTAGGTTGGAGCTGTGAATCATCAAGGTTTTGCAAGGCATACTCATTTAAGCTATCCTGCAGCGGGGCAAAATTATCGGCGCGCACTGTAAAGCCTGCAGCCTGCTCATGGCCGCCGAAACGTTCAAGAAACTCTTTGCAGTATTCAAGCGCTTCGGTTATATTAAAACCGGTTACGCTGCGTGCAGAACCTATTCCTTCATCTCCATCAAGAGCAACCAGGGCCACGGGCCGGTTAACCATATCAACCAGCCTTGAAGCGACAATTCCAATCACTCCATGATGCCAGTCTGTTCCTGCTATGGTTATAATTTTAGGGTTGCTTAATGCCAGTTGTTCCTTTGCTTTACTCTCGGCTTCCTCAAGGATAGTTCTTTCTGTTTCCTTCCTCACCTGGTTTGCTTTACAAAGCTGCCTGGCATAATCTGCAGCCAGGTTTGCCTCTTTTTCCAGCATAAGCTTTGCCGCAGGAAGTGCATCACCCATTCTCCCGGCCGCATTGATGTGCGGGGCTAATACAAATGACAGGGTGGTACTGTTAATCTTATCGGGATCAAGGCTTACGGCTTCTACGAGCGCTTTAAAACCAGGGCGGCCAAGGGTTTTTAAAACTTTGATACCTTCTGTAATGATAACCCTGTTTTCACCTTTAAGAGGCACAACGTCTGCAGCAGTTCCAATGGCAGCTAAATCCAGTAAATGGCAGGGAAAGGGTTGCTCAAATTTTTCTGCCAGGGCAGCAGCTAATTTTAAGGCCACTCCTGCTCCGGATAGCTCTTTAAAAGGGTAAGGACATTTTTCCTGCAGGGGATTAATTACCGCTACTGCCTGAACATTTTCTGCGAGGGGCTGGTGATGATCTGTGATGATCATATCAAGGCCAATACTGGAAGCCAATTTTATTTCTTCAACAGCATTAATACCGCAATCAACGGTTACAACCAGTGATGCCCCCTGGTTTCGAAATTCTTCTAAGGGTTCCGGGTGGAGTCCGTAACCATTTTCGAAACGGCTGGGTAAGTATAAGGCAACCTCTGCACCAAGGCTTCGCAGGGCTTCAACCATGATTGCAGTTGCAGTAATGCCATCTGCATCGTAATCACCGTGCACTACAATTTTTTCGCCATCGTCTATAGCTTTTACCAGGCGCCAAACTGCCTCTTCCATTCCGTTCATCAACCAGGGGGAATGCAGT
>SKWE01000140.1 GCA_007129055.1 Syntrophomonadaceae bacterium | reverse complement strand
GGCGCCCGAGAAGAGCCATCGAGGGCAATAGTAGATGCTTCCCCGTTCGGGTGATGATGAAGCAGCACCATACTTTGGCCTCCGAGCCCTGAGGCCTGCGGTTCAGTAACTCCCAGGCAAAAGGCTGCCGCCACGGCTGCATCAATTGCGTTTCCGCCCCTGGACAACATTTGGACCCCGGCAGCAGTGGCAATTCTGGAAGCTGTTGAAACCATGCCGTAAGGGCTGTATGCAGTTTTTGCTTTAATATTTCCTTTAATTATCTGCTCCATATCTTCCTTGTCTTCTTCAGTGGTCTGTAAAATACGCACTACAAAATAATTGGCTTATGAGATATATACCACAACCGGTCACGATGGTAAATAAAAATTTAAGGGTATTATTGTTTTTAAATGATCAATCCTGAATCACATAAACGGCCATGCCGATTATTCCAAGCAGGTAAGGCATTTTGCGGATGATCTCACGATCAATTTCCTTTATTTCTTCTGGCAGGTCGTCATAGGGGACAAGGTAGGGGCTAATTTTCTTTTCTGTGCTTTTAGCCACCCCGTAAATCCAGCCGAAATCGGTTCGCTCCTTAACCCAGGCTTCGTGTTCAATCATCGCCAGCACTTCAACAATATCTTCCGGGATCTCTGATACTACCTCTCCCGCGCTGCCGATCGGTCGCATCTCCCACCCTGCAAGTTCGATCAGGTCGGCCTTAAGACGGGCCTGGCGCAAATTAGAGTATTTCAGCGTATCGGGCAGGTCTGAAAAATTCGGATACTCAAGGGGCTTATTGGGAAACAGCTCCAGCTGCTTTTGGTTGTATTGCTGATGGATAGCAATAGCCAGGTTCTCTAGCATATCAAGCAGGGGACGCGAAGTTATACATTTATGGTTTTTTAACTCTCCTGCCAGCTCTCGAAGCGCATATTTTGACTCACAACCGACAGAAAACCCGTCAGCAAAAACAGCTTTTATGCCAAGAACGCCGGACAACAGGTCTTCCTTTTCAGCTGCAAATGATTCCGGAAGCATCCCCGATTCTGTCAAATATGTAACATCTAGACGCTTGTCAGTTATAGTTAGTGTTACATCGTCTGCCTGCGTGCGCTTACGATCCAAAATTCCGTATGCTGTCCTGTTCCACTCCTGCAGCTCATCACATAGGATTAACAGAAAGGCAAGGGGATGAGCATCAGGTGACATGGCGCCCAGGTTGTAGGGCGGCTTCATTAAGGCATTCCTATAATAATTATGCAGCAATATTGCGCTGGCACAATCCAGAACGGGATAGAAAAAGTGCTCCGGTTGGTAATCAGATATTTGAACCAGGTAGCCATACCATTTAAGAACAATAATGGCGCTGTAAAACCCGTGGTCGATAAAACCGTACTGGGCCATGTAGCAAACATAGCTGTCTAAAGCTGATTTAATGGTTTTTAGGTCGATATCAAAAGCCAGGTGAAATTTATGGGCCAATAAATCCACCGGTTTCAGCAGGTCAATATAGACGCAGCTATCATAGCTTTGATAATAGGATTCAATAAATGCCTTTTTGGGTGCAATTTCCATGATTGAATTCAGTTCTTCAAAATTATCATAGGCCAGATGCGACTTTATCCCTGAACGCCCTTCAAGGCTGGTGGCAAAATCGAGGAACTTGTTAATTTGCTTGCCGATAATCTCAATGGGATACCCGATATCATGAAAAAGGGAGGTGATTCCCCAGCGGTAGAAAAACTCTTCGTGCAGGGTGTCGTAAGACAGCTCATAAATGCTTTTATCAAGGTTAACATGGTCAAAAGCTGATCGGAAATTGCTGTTTTGTGAATAGATACATAACCCCAAAATGAATGTGTTCACCGAGTGAATGTAGTGGTCTCTCTGCCTATCAATCAGGGTGGCAGCACTTTGCTCATATTCGAGCAGCGCATCAAGCAGGTCAATGAAACACTTATCTTTACCCGGCATGGTAAACCGGTAGCTGTCAAAAAAAGATTTATATACGGCAAAAGCTGTTTCCTTGGTTTCATTTTGCAGGAATTCCAATAGGGCTTGGTGCATGTAAACCTTATAGTTATGCCCTTCTGCGATATCTTCATATACTTCTAATGAGTCAAAAAAGCTATTAACATATTTGCTTAAGTTTTTCACCCTTACCCCGCCTTTCATAATGAAAGATACTGGAATGTTGTTTCGGATAAAAAAGCTGTAATGATTATATTCCTTCGCGTATGATTCCGGCATTAACTTAAGAGGGTAAACCGGGTTTCTTATTAAATTATTTAAACAGCTTACGCTGTTTTGTCACCTGGAAACCGGGTTGGAGAACTCGCTGGTATTTCCATCTGGGTCGGTGGCCGTGGCTGTTATGTTGGGACCCCAGAGGGGCGAGCCCTTAGAGAATATGAATCTTCCGTTTTCATCAGTCTCGACAAATCCCTCATAGATTTCTCCGCCAGTGCTGCTGGTAGAAAATAACTCTATTTTGCAGCCGGGAGCAGCAGTGCCACGGACGGTTCCGCCATCCAGGTTGGCAGATATTATTACAGGCGGTTCGATGTTACCATTGGCTGCGCTTTGGACTAATATTTCTTTTTCCCCGTTCTGATAGATACTATTCGCCGTAATGGTGTTATGCCTTGTCGTATGGTCGTCCTCATGCCAAAAACCCACAACAATCCCCACAGCATAGTTATAGGCAATAATATTATCAGGGCCAATAATATTATGGTTGGCTCCACCGTCCATCACTATGCCATCGTTATTTCCGCCATAATAATTTGGGTTAGTGCCGTCTAAATCTGTTCCGATCAGGTTACCGGACAAGAGGTTATTGCTATTCGTTCCGGGAAGATCAATGCCTATACAATTGTTAGCTACCAGGTTGCCTTGCCCAATAGGGCCTGACCCTTTAGAACGGTCACCGCCAATCATATTGTTTCTTCCATAAAGGATTATCCCGGCGCCCTGCCTATCATCACGCTTAGAAAAGCAGTTCAGGATCTGAAGACCCATAATTACATTGTTGGAAGAATTAATAATAATACCATGAACGTAATCATCCTCCGCATAACTGGCATCTATTATCACTCCGGCATTGCTGGCATCAATAGTGATCTTGCCCTGAGCCAGCTCAGGAAGTTTTGTTTTAATATAGATTGATGCCGGATTATCAGGTGGAAATGCTGTAGAATCAAAGATGATCACATCCCCCATACGCGCTGTTTGCAGAGCCCAGCGCAGGGTGCCTGCTCCGCTGTCTTCTGTACTGGTAACAATTATCTTATCTTCTTCCTCAACAGCCTCATCGTTTTCAATCTTTTCATCTTCAACCTCTACATCTCCAACCGCAACTTCTCTTTGATCAGCAGGCAGCACTCCTGCAATGTAAAGTCCACCTAACAGCAGCAAGGCTGCAGCGACAATTGATGCTGCCAAAACGCCCTGGTTTTTCTTTTTAGCACTGACCTTAGAGGGCTCCGTTTTTTCTGTCTCATCGACTGGTATTGATTCAGCAACAACAGCGCTCTCTTCTTCGGGAGGTGGAAGGGTCGTTTCTTTTTCGGACAGGACGTGCTGCACCGTCTCTACCAGCTGTTCAACCTGTTTTTCTGTCGGCGGGTTCATGGCGTCAAGCCAGTGCGTGTCGGACAGGTAGTACTCCATCAGGCCGCTGGGCAGTGTTTCATCAATTTTAAATGGCACCACGATCACTTCAGAGTTAACTGCCAGTGTCAACTCCTTGGCAACCTGTTTTGACTGGTTGGAGCTTTCTGTGAAGAGCAGCACCATCACTCGGCTCTTTTTAATGGCCTTGGTGATAGCCTCCGCCCAATTCTCACCGGAGCGGATATCACGCGGTGCGATCCAGCACCGTATTTTGGCTTGCTCCAGTGATGCACAAACGGCATTGGCTACCGTTTTATCCTGTGAAGCATAGGATATAAAAACATCGTGCGCCATAGTGTCACTCCTAGCATCGGCTTAACAATAAGTGGGATTAACAGTGCCGGCTAAAACAAGGGGTGATGGAATAATGAATGCAAAAAATAGTTAAAAAGAATGAAATTGTGGATTTTTATTATTTTGAATATTATAACAAAACTCCGTATTAACTGTCAACGGACGGATAGGCAGATAGATGAGAACTTTACATAATTGCAGCGGCATTCAGCCTATCTATTAAATGTCAAAAATTTATCATAAAAATACAGGTTCACTTTTTAATCCACCGGCTGTTGAAGCTAAGGTTTCATAAACTCTATAAAATTTGCCAGGAGCATGATGCCTGTGGTATTATATTCTTAAATTAACATATAGTTAAGTAGTAACAAGGTTTAACCTGAATTGACTCCGGGGAGTGATCTAATGAGCAATGAACTATATCAACTGCAGGCAGATGTCTGCAAGGCTATCGCCCACCCCACCAGGATTGAAATCCTGCAGCTGCTGCGTGAAGGCGAAAGGTGTGTATGCGAAATTTTCCCCGCCCTGAAGATAGAGCAGCCCAACGTATCGCGCCACCTCTCTGTCCTCAAGAAAGCAGGCATCCTTTCTTCCAGGAAAGAAGGACTGAAAGTTATCTACATGGTTAACGATCAGCGAATATATGAAGTCCTTGACCTGGTGACAGAAATTTTAAGGGGACAGTTAGACAGCAGGCAGAGCGCCTTAAAAAGCGCCCTGGGATAATAGAAGAATAATCACAGGAGGTTAAGGTGTATGGAAATCAAAGTTTTAGGCACCGGGTGCCCAAAGTGCAACAAGCTGGAGAAGCTGGTAAAAGAAGTTCTGGCAGATACCGGAACCGATGCAACGGTGGAGAAAGTTACGGATATTAACGCAATTGCCAAGGCAGGAGTGATGATGACCCCGGCCCTGATGATTGACGGGGATATCAAGTTAACAGGAAAACTGCCATCTAAACCAGACCTGGAAAAGATGATAACTGGCAGTTAAATAAATATTTTTCATTTATCACATTGAAGGAGGATCTATTGATGAGAATGCTTGCCGAATTTTTCCCCGAGTTTGTAGAAAAGTTGGATGAAATAGATGCGCTTTACAAAGATAAAAGAACTATTGACGAAAAAACATACCAGTTTATCTGCTTCGCTCTTTCGATCAAAGCCCGCTCGAAACCGTGCGTGTTAAAGCATTTTAAGGAAGCCCTTGAAGCCGGGGCAACTGTAAAAGAACTTTCTTACATTTTTGCTCTTGTAATGCGGGAAGCAGCAGGTGCGGACGATTGCTGGACCCATGATATCCTCGGCGACTGGCAGGAAATTGTTGCAGGTAATATTGATTGTGATTGCAAGCAGTAAAAAGCAATGCGTGAATATTAAAAATTCGAAAAGGCGGCCCTTTAATTCAAGGATCGCCTTTTAGTTTTCGTATTAGCAATACTATGAAGAGCTTAGCAAGTATCACATACCCTTGCTACAAGCCTTAACTTAGGGGTAGATAGCTCCGAATATCAACCCGGCCGTAGTGGCCATAACCACTACCAAACCGATAAAGATCAGCGTATTCCTGGTTCCCAAAACCGAGCGAATAACCAGCATGTTCGGCAGGCTTAAAGCCGGGCCGGCCAGCAGCAGGGCCAGGGCAGGGCCGTTTCCCATGCCCGAACCGAGCAGGCCCTGGAGAATGGGCACTTCTGTCAGGGTGGCAAAATACATGAAAGCGCCAATCACCGATGCAATCAGGTTAGCCTGCAAAGAATTGCCCCCGACCACCGCTTCGATATACCTGGCCGGTATCAATCCTGCATCAGATTCAGGCCTTCCCATCAGCAAACCGGCTACCAGGACCCCGGCAAAAAGCAGGGGCAAAATTTGCTGGCTGAATTCCCAGGTGGTTTCAACCCAGGTAATCCTTTCATCTTTTTCAAACCACTTAACCAGCACATAAGCCAGGATTAGCAGCAGGCC
>SKWE01000060.1 GCA_007129055.1 Syntrophomonadaceae bacterium | reverse complement strand
TTCCCATCAGCAGTCGTAACCCTGCTATTGCCGGTTTGCTTGGCAACAAAAAGCATCTTCACCTGCTGCACAAGGCTGACAGGGCCGAAGAAGCTGTTACTGAGCGCTGGCTTTCTTATTATCGTGCTGATAATCAATATGCAATGCCTTTTAGTGTGCACAGCAAAAAGTATTTGAATCAGCTAATTTCCTTTCTCAAAAAAGAAGAGGACAATTTACGCCCTTCAAGGATCAAAAGACCCTTAAGAATGATGTTTGTTGGGATCCCAAATGTAGGTAAGTCTACGCTTATTAATTATGTAGTTAAGAAAGCAGTAACCAGGACGGCAAATCAGCCTGGAATAACCAGGGGAAGACAGTGGATCAAGTTGACACCGGGTTTGGAGCTGTTAGATACTCCAGGCGTGCTTTGGCCCAGGATAGCGGAAGATACAACCCTTCCGCTCGCCGTGGTCGGAGCAATGCCCCCTGAACGTATCGGCATAGACGAGATAGTGCTGTGGTTAATTCAACTCTACCTTGATAAAGGCAGGGAAAGCGATCTGTTGCAGCGCTATAAAGTATTAAAACCGGGCAGCGCTGAAAATATTTTTCACCAGGTTGGATTGTCCCAGGGGTGCCTGATTTCTGAAGGCAAGGTTGATCCAATAAGAACTGCCGGTATTATCCTGCGCGATTTTCAAAATGGCTCTCTTGGCAGATTTACTATCGAAGAACCTCCGCTTTAGAAGAAGACGTGAATTTAGCTGTTATCAGGGGGTTGTTAATTGAACTATAGACAAATGACTATCGCTGAATTGGAGCGATACCTGGAAGGAAAAGTTGAAATAACTTCAGCCGAGGAAGCGATGCTCCGGGATGATAATAGAAAAGGGGTTGTCAGTCTTCTGAATCGCTTCCTGAGGAAAAAAGAGCTAAAGCTTCTTGAAAATGCACGCCTTGAAAAAATGTTAGCTGAGGAAAAAATCCTCTGGCAGAAGGGATTTAGCTTAATTGCCGGTATTGATGAGGCGGGCAGGGGTCCGCTGGCCGGTCCGGTGGTTGCTGCTGCTGTTATATTTGACCCCGGAACTAAGATTGAAGGGATCAATGATTCAAAGCAATTGTCGGCAGCTAAACGTGAGGAACTGTTTGAAGAAATTATAATCAGGGCAGTAGATTACGGCATCGGTAGCGCCTCCAGGGATGAGATAGATCGAATAAATATTCATGCAGCTTCGATGCTGGCCATGAAACGGGCTGTTGAAAGGCTAAAAACAGAACCGGATTATCTCCTGGTTGACGGCTTCAAAATTCCCCGGTATCCCTTGCAGCAAAAGGCATTAACTGCCGGTGACAAACGCTCAATGTCAATTGCAGCAGCTTCAATCCTGGCTAAAGTAACCAGGGATAAGATCATGTCTAACCTGCATAACTTATACCCGCAATATGGCTTTGACAGCAACAAGGGTTATGGAACATTAGCTCACAGGCAGGCATTAATAGAATGCGGCCCATGCTCCGAACACAGGGTCTCATTTAGCGTTAAATAGAATTTGTGTAAAGGGAGTATTAGATGACCCTGGAAAGAAAACTGGTTGGTAAAAAGGGCGAGGAAGCAGCTCGTTCTTTGCTTGAAGAAAAAGGTTGCCGGATAATTGAAACTAACTACCGCTGTCCACTAGGTGAAATAGATATAATTGCTGCTGAAGATAAAACCCTTGTATTCGTGGAAGTAAGAACCAAAACAGGAATGACTTTTGGCAGCCCGGAAGAGTCAATTAATACCGATAAAAGCCGCCGCCTCTACCGGCTGGCCCAATATTACCTGAAAGCTAAGTCCAAAAACGAATATCCTGCCCGCATAGATCTTGTCGCCGTTATGTTGGACAGGAAGAGCCTTCAAGTTAAATCGATCAACCACATCAGGGGGATTCTTAATTAAATGTTGCCTGCCTAAATCGCCATCACCTTCGGTGGAAAATCCAACACACTACCTGATAAAGCCATACGGCTAATCCTCTGAGAAAAACCTTTTTATACCCAGCATCATAGCCCTCGCTATTTCTTTCTGGCCCCTGGGATGCAATATGTACCAGTTGTCATCGGGGTGCATCATGTAACCCGCTTCAACTAAAACCGACGGCACATGGGGATGCCTTATCACGGCAATATTTCTTCTCCAGGTTCTGAACCTGGGCAGGTCAGTTTCTTCCACCATGGTATCGAGCATTATGTCGGCCAGTTTCTCATTATGAGTGTAATTATATAAAATCATTATGCCGCGCACATCAGTAGCCGGAGCATTGTGAGCATGGGCATTGGCGTGCACGCTGATAAATAGATCGGCATTATAATCATCGATGTTTTCCGGGCGGTCATACAGGTTTACAAAAACATCTTCAGTGCGGGTCATGATCACATTCGCGCCTTCCCGGGTCAGGTAGTCTTCCAAATAGAGGCTCATGGCCAACACAACATCCTTTTCATTTAGTGCTCCCGGTCCGGTGGCTCCGGTGTCATTTCCACCGTGGCCAGGATCAACAATTATAGTTTTTCCTGCCAAGGGATTATCAGGATTGCTATTATCCATAGGCTTAATTAGCTCTACAACTAACCCCTGTTCGTTCCAGTAGGGATAAAACCCGGCCATGTCATAATCAACTTCTATATCCAGCTTTAATATGTTTATTCTGGATTCATCTACATCTGCTAATTCTAAGCGAACTGCCGATTCTTCATGTTCGGGAATAACCAGTGATTCGCTTTTCCGCACAACGAAAAGTTCAAATTCCAGGCTTCTTAAGCCATCATTAATGGCAAATGGATATCTGCTGTTGCTAACCAGCTGTATAGTAATTTTTTCTTCGGTTTCGTTAAAACCTATTTCTGTAATTGAAGCCTCAGGCTCGCCTGGCAATGCTAATTCAGTGACTACGTTACTATTAATCAGGTAAGTGTTAAAACCATCAATATCAACCCTGTAAAAGTTTCCCGATCTGCCCGTTACTTTATAATCTGTTCCTTCTACCAGGTAGCGAATAGCGCTTGTCGGGTGGCCTGTTCCGCCAAGGGTAGTTCCCAGCAGGTTTACCTGGTCATCATTTACCCTGTACAGCCAACCGCTGTTCTTAAGTTCATTTTCCGGTTTGACCCGGACCATCTTGTATATATTTCCGGCATAAAAAGAGAGGGAGCCAGGCAGTTTACGGGTTAATTTTTCATCTCCTCTTTGCATGGTAACTGTAACGTCCAGGGGGGGTGTGACTCCCGTTTCCGGAATATCAGCTTCCTTTACAACATATTCGGCGGTATAGATTCCTCCGCTGCCGGGCGGCCCGGCTGGATATAGGCGCTCAGTCATTTCGTAAATGTCTTCTCTGTTGCCGATTTGGAAAAAAGCGTCAGCGCCGGGACTACCCTGGAAAGCAATTTGCACTTTATCTCCCATTTTCAATACCTGGTTTTCTCCCGGCAGCAGACGGGAAGGGTGTAAGGTAAGGGGATCACGGGGCATCTTATCCCACCATTCCGGATAGATAACCCTCCTTTCAACCACCGTTTCTCCTGATGGGCCCGTTGCGTTTACAATTACGGGGTATTCTTCCCCCCGGGGTATATCTACCATGGTAAGAAAATTGCCGGTCCTGGAATCAAGTATTTCAACCGGTTCGCCATTAACTGTCACATCCACATTAGAGTATGATTGGGTAGTGCCGAATAGAAACAGCTTATTGCCGTAATAAGAAAAAAGTCCTTCCGGGGGATAAGCCACATGCAGCAGGGGACCGTTGCCATCTATACCGGTTTCCGGATCAAACTGAGAGGGAACCTTTAGCCACAATGACCTGGTTTGAAAGTCCCACTGGGCAAAGGTCTCGATGGTGTGTGCAAACTCTTTAATCGGGATATATATTACATTGTTATTTTCGATAACAGGAGATTGCCACTTTGTTTTAACATTATTAATAATTAAATCTTCTTCATCCAGGGGAACTTCTATCTGAAAAACACCGGCAGTGGCAATATATGAATTACTTTCTTCATCCCATTCTGTCAATGCTCCAAGTTCATTAAATACAATTTTTGCTGAAACAAACATTATTTCATCTTTAATAAGAACCGGACTTCTGATGGCAGACGGCCTTTCATCTAAATCTGCATCTTCTCTGTCCGGAGGGATATTAATGTAAAACAGAAACCCGGAGATCATAATTATTATAACAATGAAGATCAGCGCGATACGTTTCATAGCGTTTCACCTCATTACTAGAATACTCCAGGCGATACCCACTATCCTGCCTTAATCTATATTTATTGCAAGCCAGGTGGAAACCAACAAGATATAGGGGACGGTTTTTAACTTTTGTCCCCCTGACAAACAAGCGCCTGTCTTTTCTATTGTCTGTCCAGGCTTCTATACTGCACTGCTTCGGCAATATGGGTTGCTTCAATCAGTTCTACACCCTCCAGGTCGGCTATAGTTCGCGCAACCTTAATAATGCGGTCGTGGGCGCGCATTGAAAGATTAAGGGTTTGAAAGGATTTGCGCAGCAACTGTCTTGCTTCACCGGTTAAGGGACAGTATTTTTCAAAATGCCTTGCCTTTAAGCCGGCATTGGAGTTAACTTTAATTTTTTTAAAGCGGGAGCGCTGAATCTGCCTGGCCTGCTCAACACGTTCTTGAATTTCAATTGAGCTTTCACCCTCACCGCCTTCATGCAGTTGTTCGTACTTGATGGCCGGAACTTCCACCTGTATATCAATGCGGTCGATCAGGGGGCCGGAAAGCTTTGAACGGTAGCGGTGGACCTGTGCAGGGCTGCAGCGGCATTCAATTTTTGGGTCACCATAATTGCCGCAGGGACAGGGATTCATTGAACCGACAAAAATAAAATCTGCAGGAAAAGTAACTGTTGCCGCGGCTCTTGTTATCGTTACCTGGTGATCCTCCAGCGGTTGGCGTAAAGCTTCAAGTACTTCCCTGTTATATTCCGGTAGCTCGTCAAAAAATAAGACCCCCAGGTGGGCGAGGCTGACTTCACCCGGGCGCGGCAGTTTCCCTCCGCCGATTATACCGGCAGCGGAAGCGCTGTGGTGTGGACTGCGAAAAGGCCTTGCCTGAACAAGCGGCTGCTCCGGTTTTAACTGACCGGCCACACTGTGGATCCTGGTTATCTCCAGAATTTCATCCAGGGTTGGTGCAGGCAATATGGAAGGGATTCTTTTGGCCAGCATTGTTTTCCCGCTTCCTGGGGGACCATAGAATAAGATGTTATGCGCGCCTGCTGCTGCAACCTCCAGGGCCCTTTTAGCTGTTTGCTGCCCTTTGACTTCGTTGAAATCGAGATCGTTCGTGTTCTCAGGGTTAAAATTCAGAACAGGGTTTTCCGTTGGAATATCCACTTTTCCTGAAAGGTATTCAGCCACTTGATTTAAAGAGTCAACACCTTTAACTTTCAATATTTCAACCAGCGAAGCTTCTGCGCTGTTTGTAGAGGGTAGAAAGAAAACTTTGCTGCTGTAATCATTAATCTCGCTTAAAGAGAGGGCCATAGCCAGTGCTCCGTTAATTCTACGCAGGTTTCCATCCAGTGAGAGTTCACCGACAAATAAAGAGCTATGCAACTTTTCTGTTTTCGGTATTTGCCCTGTTGCTGCCAGGAGGCCTACTGCAATAGCCAGGTCAAAGCCCGATCCTTCTTTTTTTAAGTCCGCCGGGGCGAGATTAACTGTAATTCGAGAATAAGGGAATGAATAACCGCTGTTTCTGATCGCCGAACGCACCCTGTCTTTTGCTTCACGAACAGCTGTATCGGGCAGCCCTATAATATCGAAAGCAGGCAGGCCGTCTGTAATATCTACTTCAACTTCCATTGGGATGCCTTGGATGCCGTGGATGGCACAGGAATAAACTTTTGCCAGCACTGAAAATACCCCCTCTATTAGTTCGA
>SKWE01000003.1 GCA_007129055.1 Syntrophomonadaceae bacterium | reverse complement strand
CATAGGAAAGTTCCCCGTGCATCCCCAAAACAAATTCTCCGGCCATCCCCATTTCAATACACATGTCCGGGTATTTCTTTTTTAATTTCTCAGTTGCTTTCAGGGCAGCCAGAAAGTCTGCATCCCCTGCCGCGCCTGTAGTATCAAAGTCAATACCCTGGGCTCCACCTTCGTACATTTCCCCGGCAATAAAAACCAGGTCATTAACGCAGCTTGCAACCGCTTCTTCCTGGGCTTCCCGGGCTTCCTTGATTTTCCCCTGCGGCATCAGTTCAGCCCAATTGGGAATTGGCCCATCAGGGCGGCTGTACCTGCCCAGGTCGGGCATGGCACCGTAAAAGAGTGGAACAGTCAACAGGTGTGACGCCTGTTCCACCCAGGAACGTTCTTCAGAGGCTACTGTTTTTACTGCCTTGTAACTGTAGTCAATAAAGCCCGTCTCCGCAGTGTCCATACCGCAAACTCTTTCATAGGTTTGAAGCATTTGCAAACGGTTAACAGGATAACCCCTTGGAACAGAGCCGATAGATGGAGAGTCACCCGTCATTATTATTTCATTTCCTTTTTCTACTCCCACCATTTTACCCGGCCTTGTTACTATCTCCAGGAGTTTTTCCAGTTCGTCCTCGCCAAGAGCTTCAATCTTACCTCTCCTGGCAGCATCCTCTGTTCCATCAATTAATTCACTTTTAATCTCTCCTGGTTCAAGATCCAGCATTGAACCATCGCCAAACCTGGTAAACACCATATTCCTTTCTCCTTTCAAACCCGAAATTTAATAAGCTTCCTTCTCGTAAGAGGTAATTATCCTGCTTATTTCTGCATCTGCCTTGTCTGGTTCTTTTTTATTGTTTTTTAATATTTCCCTCGCCTTTTCTGATGCAATAGTTTTCGGTGATGGTCTACCGCTTTTCTCCCAATCCTCGTAGGATTCCCTGTTGGCTATGGAAGGCATCCATACTTTTGATAAATTATTGTAAGTATGTTCTTCAGCCATAAAATGCCCCTGCGGTCCCACCTTATCTATAACATCAAGGGCAAGTGTGTAATCGTTAATTTCTGCTCCCTGGCCCAGGCTGCAGATAAGATCAAAGGTTTCACAATCCAACAGCATCTGCTCAATGGAAAAAACCTTTGCTGCATTAATCAACCCGGCACCGGACATCATATCCGCCTTTGAAAAAGCAGAAACAACACCTGATAAACTATTTTCCATACCCGCCTGCCAGTCGTTTGTTTTCGAACTGCTGCAAAAAGTGCCGATGCTTGAAGGTATTTTATAGTAGCGGGCCAACTGGGAAGCATAAGCCTGGATCAAAAAATCTTCGGGCCCTCCGGAAGTTATTCCACCCCTTTTTAACTCCATCATTGTTGAACAGGTTCCATAAAAAACCGGTGTCCCGGGAAAACAAAGCTGGATAAGGGTTATACCGGCCAGGACTTCTGCATTTCCAAGCGCCAGGTTACCGGCCAGGGTTATGGGGGCTGTAGAAGATCCTATCTGCATGGTTACAAACCCTACCGGAACCCCGGCATTAGCAAATATCAGTGCTGCTTCCAGGTTACTTCGATCGTAAGATAGGGGGCTTAAACTACACTGGAAATTTGAAATAATTGGCCTTTCCCTTAGTGCCTCTTTGCCTCCCACCAGGTGTGCTGCAATCTCGATTGTTCCCCTGGCGTTTAATGGATCAACCGCGGTCATTGCCTGGATATGTTTGCCAGAATTTGCCAGCAAAGCCTGGAGCTCATGCAGCGGCTGGATTTTGGCTTTACAATCCTGGGCACTAACGCTTGGCCAGAGGAAGGATATTTGAGGGAGGTGTTCTGCAATACAGGCAACATCACCAACATCTTGTTTTGTTGATTTTCGAAGCTCCCCGGTTTCAAGATCAATTATTCCTGTTGCGCTGCCATCAGAGCTGAGATAACCGCGCTCACCATCCAGGGTTAGGTCATATGCAGGGTTTAACGCGCAAAGCTTATAACTGCCGGGTGCTTTCGCCAGGGCATCTTCTACAACTTCAGGCGGAATATGACAAAGACTCTTGTTACTGTCTACTTTTACTCCATGCTCTCTTAACAACTGCTCCCGCTCTTTATTAACAGGCATAATAATCCCTGTCTTTTCTAAAATCTTCAAGCTGGCAGCATGGACTTTCTCCAAGTCATCCCTGCTTAATAGCTCTACAGGTTTTTTCCATTGAACCGCTTTAATCATTGGCAATACCTCTCTAAATGAAATAGGATAGATTGCTGAATTAACCATATTTTCATCTTATCAGATTTATGGCAGATATGCCTGCATATCTGCCACAGTAAGTTTATTTTTGCCATCAGCCGTGCCGGTTGCTATATACAGTCAACACCAGTATACACAGTTGAAAACTCTTGATGTAATTACGTTGATGTTAATTCTTGATGTTTAGACACTGATGCCTACCCGTACAACCCTCTATCAACCGGCACGGCAGATGACAAAAATAGTGAATATTGTTTTTAAACTAATTAGCTAATCGCTGCTAAAAATTCCACCCTCACTTGTTCGCGTAAAAGCTCATCCATAAATAGATCCATAGCCGTAAGGGCCATAATTGCAGCGGCATCTTTCAGCGCTTTCTCGCCTTTTTGTGAGATAGTGGCCATGGCAAACTCCTTGCTGTGCATTTTAACATCAGGTCCGGCAATTTCAATGGTAGCTGCACAGGTAGGAACGGTTACACTCACATTTCCAACATCTGTTGAAGCAGTTCCGGCTTCGGGAGGAAGAGTCTTCATACCCGTCCTCATAAAATGGCTATTCATCCTATCACCAAGAGCTTTGTTCAAAAGCATGTGATCATATATGGGCCCTTCCCAGAATTCAACCTCTGCCCCTGCAGCTAAGGCCCCTCCGCGCCCACAGTTTTTCACCTTTTCAATCACTTCCAAAAGATGCTCTTTTTCAACCGCAGTTAAGTGTATACGAGCTTCAGCATAAGCAGGAACGGCATTTGGCGCTCCCCCGCCATCGGTAATTGTAGCCGGCATTCTGGTTCCGTCCTTTACATGGTGTCGCAGGGCATCCAGCGCTCTGAAGGCGATAAGCAGGGCATGAAGCGCATTGATGCCTTCTTCCGGTTCATAAGCAGAATGGGCAGCCTTACCGTGAAACTTCATCAACATCGATGTAGCGCTGGGAGTCCAACCCCATAGTCGGTTAACCACCCCGGGATGAATGTGCAGGGCGGCACTTAAACCTGGTGTGAATATACCGCTTTCAATCATTGGAACCTTTCCACCATCGTATTCCTCGTCAGGACAACCAAACACTATAACTTTTCCCTCTGTTTTAGTACGTTCAAGCCAGCGGGCAACCGCTATTGCTGCACCTGCAGATGAAGTTGCTATTATATTATGGCCACAACCGTGACCTACAACCGGCAGTGCGTCATATTCGGCAAGAAACCCTACTTCGGGCCCCCCGCTGCCGCACTGGTAAATGGCAACAAAAGCAGTTGGAAGTTCTGCCACGCCTTTTACTACCTTGAAACCGTGTTTTCCCAACCAGGAAGACATTTCTTCCGCTGCCCTGTATTCCTGGCGCGGCAGTTCAGGGTTTTCATAAAGCCAGAGATTGTAATGAAACATTTCTTTTTCAAGCGACGCTAGCTCTTTTAGCAGATTTGTATATTCATCCTGTAAATTTAACAAATGCTAACCTCCTTAGTCCCTGAACCCTTAATCTTAAATTCATATTAACCATTCAAATCCTCTTCCGCTTCAGAAATAATTTGCCTGATCTTTTCTGAGATTCCCTGCTCCAGCGGTTCTGCCTGATGATTTTCAAGGATGGGGAATACTTCTTCCCTGGCCCTGGTAATCATATCTGTCATACCCAGCTCTTCCCAACCCTTGCGCATCCTGCGGTCTATTAATTTTGCCCTTGAATGTTCTTGCCGCATATACTTTACTGTATGCTTTTCAGAGAGGTAATTTCCCCCGGCGCCTACCGCGTTAATAACCTCAACTGCCAGTGTTTCACTGTTTACCTCAATACCTTTAACTACCCTTTTTATCATCTGCACAAACTCCCGGTCAACCAGCATTTGTGCGTAGCAGAAAGTTATACCCATATCCAGCAAACCCATCCCGTATATTACGCTACCACCTGTTAGCGCCGGAAGCAGCGCTGTTAATGTTTTTTCGTGTCCGGCCTGGATATCGGAGATTTTACTGTCACACTAGGTTCCACCAACATTGGTCGGTATGCTATAATATTGGCCTAGCTGTCCTACAGCAGAACTGAACATGGCATGTTCAGGGGCTCCAACAGGAGAAGTTGTATGTGCCATATCCATTATTGTATTCGATGTCCCATAAATCACCGGCGTGCCTTCACGGACAAGTTGAGCAAGGAGTATTCCACCCAAAATCTCTGCATTAGTAACCACCAGCGTACCGGCCATCGTTACAGGGGTTGTTGCCCCGGCAAGACCCATTGATAAAATGTTCACCGGTATTCCGGCTTGCGCTGCATCTATGATTAAATCAGTACAATCTTCGTGCAGTTCCAGCGGGCTTACGGGGCAGGTTCCAAGAGAAACAATAGGCCTTTCTCTTAGTTTTTCCCTGCCTCCGGCTATTAATTCAGCCATGGCTATGAATCTCCTTGTGCTTTCCCTGCTCTGCGTATCATGGCTAAAATGCTTTGAAGTGTTATTTAATACTGTTTCAGCCTCGTGCAGGTCGCGAACCTCGGGCCGAATATCCTGTGCTGCTACAGCAAGGGTAAAAAAGTCAACTTCATCCAGTGCATCACAAAATCTGGCTATGCTGCCAAGATCGTCTTTTGTTGAGTCACGATGAGCGCCCGTATGTGGATCTATTAATTTGACCCCTGTAGCAAAATTTTTAAATACGCCTTTTGCCCCATCCAGCATAATATCGTGCTTGCCATCACGGGACGCCAGTAGGAATCTGTCAGGAGCAGATTCTACTGCATCTTCAATTAGTCTTGCAGGGAATCTGACCATTTTCGTCTCTTCGCTAACGCTGCAACCCGCTTCAGCAAAAAAACCTCTAGCCTGTTTTGATAACACTTTAAGTCCTGTTTTTTCTAAAACTGCCAATGTAGCATTATGAATCAAATCCATTTCAGATTCCTTCAAGATGCTGTAACCTAAAAAATCACCACTGTGCATTTGGCAGTCTCCTTCCTCTATTAGCATTTAAATATGTACAATCAATATTCATGCCAAATAAATGAAATCAAAGAATCCAGGTAATATGCCTGTTTTCCAGCCAATCCTCTATGCCCATCTGAAGCCAACCAGGCTGCTGGCAAACAATTGTTGGCTAAAGACAATTTTTTGTCACTTTAAAGAGCCGTGGTCATTAGTATAGAGTTTGCTGGGTTAGAAACTGAGGGAAGGTGGTAGTGATAGGTTAAATAACTTTCGTACTGCTGTACTCAAGCTTTGCAAAAAGTTCATCCAGCGAAACTGTTGCAAATGTAGAAGCGTAATCGGCCATGGCATACGGGATAACCAACTCATTATTATGGATTATTGCGCCGCAGGAGTAAAGAACATTGGGGACATACCCTTCACGTTCTTCATCATTCGGGCGCATTAAAGGTTCCCTGGTCTGGCCAATGACTTTAGTTGGATTATCTAAGTCAAGCAGGGTAACTCCCAGGCAGTACCTGCGCATTGGCCCCACGCCATGGGTCAGTAGTATCCATCCTTTATCCGTCTCGATCGGTGAACCGCAGTTTCCAATTTGAATGAACTGCCATGGGAACTGGGGTTCCTGGATTAACTCAGCATCCTGCCAGTAGTGAATGTCATCGGAAAACATAATATAGTTACTGACTCCATCAACTCTTGATACCATGGCATATCTGCCATTTATTTTTCTCGGAAATAGAGCCATTCCCTTATTCTGGGCATATTCGCCGTT
>SKWE01000258.1 GCA_007129055.1 Syntrophomonadaceae bacterium | reverse complement strand
GTGCTCACTTCCTGCATCATCCGTGACGCAGCCATGGGGTTAAGGGTTGGCCTGCCTTCCGCTGCCGCCCTGATGGCCACTGTAAGATCAGCAGCTGAAACATCTTTTAAAAGGTATGATAGCGCACCCGCCTTTATTGCCGGCAGGACAAGATCGTCTTCCGGTTTACTGGTTAGAATAATTATTTTTGTTCCAGGGTGTGCTTCAAGGCAGAGCTTCGTGCCCTCTACCCCATCTGAAACCGGCATCATTAAATCCATCAGAATTACATCCGGCTTCAGTTCAGCAGCCTTTGCGGCTGCTTCCTGTCCATTTTCCGCTTCCCCGATTACGTTAATATCGACTTCTGTCTCCAGGTAGTATTTAAGCCCTTCCCGAACCATGCCGTGATCATCAACCAGCATTACACTAATCATTGCTTATTCTCCCTTTCACCTTCATCTGGAACAGAAACCAGGATCTGCGTACCTTTACCCGGCGTGGACAAAATGTCCAATTCGCCTCCAATGCTTTTTACTCTCTCCCTGATGCCGGTAAGTCCAACAGCTGTCGGCTTGCTGACTTTTTTTCTGTCGAACCCCAGGCCGTCATCTTTTATCTGAAGCTTGATCGAGGATCCTTCTTTTTGCAGGGAAACATATACTCTTTCTGCCTTCGCATGTTTACTGATATTATTTATTGCTTCCTGGGTTATGCGAAACAGGGTTTCACCCAGCGCACCGGAAGCTTTTATCCCTGTATCAACATCGTACTGCAAACGCCAGTCTTCAGCTGCTGAACTGTTTTGCAAGTATTCTTTTAGGGCCGCGCCCAGCCCCTCTTTATCAAGGGCAACAGGCCTTAGCTGCAAGATCAACTCCCGGATCTGGCTGTGTGCCTGGCGCGACAACTCTTCCAAACTCCCCACTTCATCGATCAGCGGTGCCCGGTCCAGTCCAGCTTCTTCCAGTTTACGTTTTACAGCCGCTGTCCGCATGGCCAAAACAAAGAGCTGCTGGTTAACCGTGTCATGAAGATCGCGTGCCAGCCGCATTCTTTCTTCCAGGGCTGCTCCCCGGCCTGCTTCCTCTGCCAGGATGCGGTTCTGCTCAGCCAGATCCCGCAGGGAACCGATTGCTATTTCAAGCTGTTCTGCCATCCGGTTAAGCTGTTCTTCAAGCCAGCCGACCTCGTCATCCTGCCCAACATCCAGGCGGGCCAGGTAATCGCCATCGGCTATACGGCCGGCCATCCTCCCTGCTTCCCATAATCTTAGCTTAACGGAGCGGGAAAGCAGGGAACCGCTAACAGTACCCACCAAACCAACAGCAAAACCGGCGGCTATACTAAACCCGACTGCCGGTATTTGCTCAAAGCCAAGTTCCTTTAAGAGCAGGTATACGAATAAGGCAACTAAGGCAGCAGCAGCGCTGGAAGCCATTATGATGGCCGTCAGTCGCCACTGCAAACCAAAGTTTCTCCCTTCGCTCACCGGGACACCCCCGGAGGCACTGGCATGTAAAGCACTTTAGTGTCACCAATCCCCAGTTTAGATTCAATTTTAACCGTTGCTTCCGCACCATCGGCGTTAACCACCCTGTGCAGTGAGAACCCGGTGAAGCCTGACCTCTGTTCCCCAAAAAGATCGAGTTCACCAATCCCTACCGAAGTTTCAATGTCAAGGTTAACTCCATCCGGCACCCTGATTGTAATTTCCCCGATACCGGCTTTAACAAATACTCTGTGTGAACCCGGCATAATCTCAGCGGTTGTCAGATCGATTACCACGTCACCTATTCCATGATAAAACTCCTGGTCCTGGTCAAGCACCCATGCAGTACGGCCATGGTATAAATCACCAATGTGCCGCATTGATCTGTTAGTTTTCCAGCTGGCTTCCCCATCTTCCGATCCGCTCCAATAGCGGCCGACAAAACAGGCTTTTTCGCCGATCAGGATGGAAAGACCAATTCCAACCAGTAGAAGCGGCCAACCATAACGGGCAATATCACTGCCGGTAAGTGTCGATGCACCGGCATTTGATAGAATACCGAACAAACCGATTCCACCAACCCATAACCCCAAACCCAGGGTGATCCAGGAGATAAAACCGTGATCAATGCTTTCCCACAGAATCACCAGGCCCAGGAAGAAAAGAACAACAGGCCAGAATGAGAGACCCAGTTCGTAAACCCCGGTGACCTGGATTAAAACCAGCACACCCAGAATCAAGAAAATTATTCCCCATAAACGACGTTTCATTTTTTATTACCCCTTTCCTGTATAAGCTGCAGGCTACCGCTCCGGTGCTGCTGACTATAGCTTAACAGTCTAATTTAGGGTGGCAAAGGGACTGCGGTTTGAAACCGGCATCGTCCCCAAGTATGATTTTTCCTCTAATACATTTCAAGTTTATCCAGGGGTAAGAAACGCAGGATAACCCTGCCCTGGATATTTTCAACTGGAAGAGGTCCGATCTGCCTGCTGTCGCTGCTCCTATTGCGGTTATCGCCCATGATAAAAACATGACCTTCCGGAACAACTACCGGATCAAACTCTTCTCTCATCTGCCCCATTATGTAACCTTCTTCCAGTTTCACGCTGTTTCGGTAAACATAACCATCATTGAATTCTAACCTGTCGCCGGGCAGCCCGATTACCCTTTTAATCCACATGTGTTCATTAACCCTTTTCAACGCCAGGGATATCAGGGGACTATCGAGAAAACGGTCGACAATAGTCCGCCTGCCATCTGGCCTGCTATCTATAATGACAATATCACCGAAATTTGGTTCCCCGTTTAAAATATATGGAGTTAGAAAAACCAGAACCCTGTTCCCCTGTCGGTCAAAGGTCGGCTCCATGGAAACATCGTTTACATTATAGGTTTGGATCAGGAACACGGAAATCAGGAGGGTTAGGATAAGAATAAATAAAAGCTGTTTCAGCCAGGAAAATATTTTTACCGGTTTTTTTACTTCATCCACTGTTAATTTCCTCCTCGCCTTCATCTACTAATATGATTATAGCATTTTATGATAAAATAACAGGAGTCAAACTTTTTGATACCTGTAATCGCTAACCTGTAACCCGTTGTGCCAGGGGGACAGGTGAGTAAACCAGAGATCCAGGTATATAACAAAGATTTATGGAGGATAGGGCTATGCAGAAAATTTTTTACCCGGAATCGATAGTTATCATCGGATTATCATCTAAACCAACCAACATACCAAGGCTTACCCTTGAAAACCTGCTGCGCTGGGGTTACCGAGGCAGGATTTTTGGGGTTAATGAACGCAGTGACGATATTCATGTTGATGGAATAAGAATGTATAAGAATATAGAAGACCTGCCAGAGGTTCCCGATTTAGCTTACTGCATGATACCGGCCCAACTGATACCCGGTATGATGGACCGCTGCGGAAAATTTGGCATCAGGAGGATGGCTATCCCTTCCGGAGGTTTCTCTGAATACAGCGATGAGGGGAAAAAGCTTGCCGACAACCTGCTCGCCACTGCCAGAAAATATGGAATCCGTTTCGTCGGTCCGAACAGCGTCACTGTTGCTAATACCGACAACGGGCTCTGCCTGCCATTTGTGGCGCTGCATAAAGCCCCCAAGGGAGAACTATCAATAATATCTCAGAGCGGCGGCGTTGCCCTGACCATGTTAAACTACCTCTTTGATGAAAAAATAGGCCTGGCTAAATTCGCCAGTATCGGCAATAAGCTTGATCTTGACGAAGTTGATTTTTTAGAGTATTACGGGCAGGATCCCCAAACCAAAATTATCTGCCTTTACCTGGAAAGTATTAACCGCGGCCGGAAATTCGTCGAAACAGCCAAAAATATTGATAAGCCGATTATTGTCTTCAAGGCCAATACTACATCAGCAGGAAAAGCGGCTGCCATGAGTCATACAGCCGCCCTGAGCAGCGATGAAGCAATTATTAATTCAGCTTTCGAAGAGGCCGGTGTGATTCGCATCTCCAATTTCCTCGATTTTATTGAAGTCTCCAAGGCTTTCCTCCTGCCCCCGATGAGAGGAAAAAGAATCATGGTAATGAGCCCTGCAGGGGGTTTTGCCGTTTTAGGAGCGGACCTCTGCGAGAAAGCAGGTTTTGAGTTTGCCGACATGGGTGACCAGTTTTATGACAGTTTAAAACAGTTCAGCAATGCAGGTGTAATTAATTTTTCCAATCCCCTGGATATGGGTGACATTTACGATCCCAAGCTTACCGCCCACGTTCTCTATTCAGTCATGCATTCGGACCAGGTTGACGGATCCATCTATATCAGCCAACGCCCGCAAATGCCCCAGGGTGAGAATATTTTCCAGAAAATGTTTTTAACTGACCTGTCCAAGGAAGCCTGGGGTTCAATACTATCCGCGGGCAAACCGCTTGGAATTTGTCTTTTCGGACCAACCAGCATGATCCAGCAGGCCAAGCGCTATGTAGAATTTCCAATTTTCAACAGCCCCGAGGAAATGATAACCGCCCTTAGCATGCAAATGAAATACCATGATAAGCGTGAAGAGCTTAAAGATCAGTCTGCCATAACCCCTCCACAGGATATTGACCATATCGCAGCCAGGCGGTGGATGCAGGACAGGCAGGGAGATTATGGGGAAGAAGCCCTTGAACTTTTAAACGCTTATGGCATAAAGGTTGCACCTTCCGGCATAGCAACCAGTGAGGAAGAAGCAGTTGAAGTAGCAGAAAAGATTGGTTTTCCCGTTGTGATGAAGGTGATTTCACCTGATGCACTACATAAATCTGATGCCGGGGGGGTATTACTGGGTTTAGAAGACGCTGAACAGGTTGTCTCTGGTTTTCTAAAGATCAGGGAAAACCTGATAGCTTACAATAAAGATGCTTTATTCATGGGGGTTAGAATTCAAAAAATGGCGCCGCAGGGTTACGACATGTTCGTAGGCGGCAGCCAGGATCCTTCCTTTGGCCCGGTTGTTCTCTTCGGTATGGGCGGTATTTTGGTTGAGGCCTTCAAAGATGTGGCAAATGTAACCTGCCCGGCCAGGACTGAGAGCGTTAAAAAGAGGTTAGACAAGCTTACTTCCGCAGAAATATTATCGGGGTTACGCGGTCAAAATGCCGGTGATATTGAGGCTTTCGTGGACTTAATTGTCCGCACATCACACCTGCTGACCGATTTCCCCGGCATCAAGGAACTTGACATTAATCCTGTTCGGGTATTCCCTGAAGGTGAAGGAATAATGGCCCTTGACGCCAGGGTGCGGATAGTTCTTTAACTGCGTTTGTGCCTGATGATGCCCGAGCAGGGAACAATTTCAACTCCCTGCTTTTCGATACCATCAAGGAGCAGGTTCATACCCAGCGAATCGCTGGCAATATGGCCCGCAATTACTACGTTTATGTGATGCTTTTCAGCCTCTTTGCGATGCTTATCGGTCATATGCATTCCCACAATTGTTCCTATCCCGGCCTGGGATAGTTTTTCATAGGCGTTCTCTGAACCGCTGGTCCCACCGGTCATATCTACCAGCACCTTGCCGGCGCGGCGTTCCTTGCTGCCCTGGATTATATCAGGGCCTGCCCCGTTTTTGGCAGCTTCGCTGTATTCGGGAATATCCTTCAGCAGTTTTATTATATCCCCTAACGTGCGGGGTTTTTCACCATCAAACATATCCTGCAGAAAAGCGGTAACCTGGTTGTCGGCTACCGTATGGGCACAGAGCATGGCAATGCCAAGAATTTTTGCTGCATCAATGGCCCTGTTGTGGTTAATGGGCATCAGGCCGCGCTTAACTTCACTGATCCGGGAAGCCATTATCGACTCTGCAACATTTATGGGAACACCGTAACGGGCCATAATATCCTCCTGCAGATGCATGACTTCATGCAGCTCTGCAAGGGCTTTTCCTTCCGGGTGATGAGCCATGATCAGGTCAACAGGCTTTCCTTTTTCAGCCAAACGGTCAGCAAGCATTACTTCTCCAACTTCAATATCAACCCCAACCATCATCCGCTTGACTTCACTCTGCGGATCTCCACAGAGAATTCTGGTATCAGTATAGGGGTT
>SKWE01000166.1 GCA_007129055.1 Syntrophomonadaceae bacterium | reverse complement strand
CCACTGTAACAACCCGATTAGCCTGTTTGAATAACTCCAGGATCTGTTTTTCAGGTAAAGGCCATAACTGTGGCAGGTAAGCTACCTGCAGCTTTTCACCTTTTTTATTGGCTATATCCACAGCTTCCCGGCATGCTCCGTATGTTGAGCCCCAGGTAAGCAGCAATGTTTCCGGCTTCTGTTCACCGTAGCTTACCGGAGGTCTTACATCCCCGGCCAGCTTATTAAGTTTTCGCTTTCTTTTATCTACCATTTTATTACGCATTTCCGGGTTTTCAGTTGAATAACCGCTTTCTAAATGTTCATTTCCGGTAATTATGACACATTGGTTGCTGCGCCCGGGTAAGGCCCGCGGAGAAATCCCGGAATCAGTGATTTTATATCGCTTGTATTCTGTTGTTTCACCCCGCTCAGCTTCTTTCAGTATGTCTCCACGTTCAATTGTAACAGCGTTCAGATCAAAAGGCTCAACTGTAAATGATGAATCTGCAAGATGTTGATCGCTCAGTATAATGACCGGGATCTGGTATTTTTCTGCTATATTAAAGGCATGCACGGTAGTCCAGAAAGCCTCTGTGGCGGTAACGGGAGCAAAAACAGCCCGGGGGAATTCACCGTTTCCGGCATGTATGCTGAAGAGCAGTTCTCCCTGTTCAGTCCGGGTAGCTATACCTGTGGCCGGACCCGGGCGCTGTCCCAGCAGAATTACAAGGGGCGTTTCGGATATGCCGGCATAAGAAATCCCCTCCACCATCAGCGAAAAACCGCTTCCGGAAGTGCCCACCATGGAACGCAGGCCGGCATTTGCGGCGCCGATAGACATATTTATTGCTGCTATCTCGTCTTCGGCCTGTTCAAAGGCAAGCGGTAAGCGTTCGACCTGGCGGGCTATATACTGCATAACGCCGCTGGCCGGAGTCATGGGGTAAGAGCTCATAAAACGGCAACCGGCTGCTAAAGCGCCCAGGGCAATTGCTTCATTACCGGTCAGCACCATGCCGCCTCCATTATTTGCGCTATCTATATTACAGGCGCACCTGCCTGAATAGTTTTCAGCAGCATAATCACTGCCGGCTCGTGCTGCTTTTATATTGGCTTCTGCTATTTTACTGCCCTTGCTTTGAAACAGCTTTTTCAATACATTTTCCAGGATGTCGGGGTTGCCGCCCATAATCTGCCAGACCGCCCCGGCTGCCACCGTGTTTCCCATTACTTTTTTTCCGCCATGTTTCTTGCCCAGTTCGGCCATCGGCAGAGCAAGTGAATTTGAAACTTTTTGTTCAGAATCGATATTTTCCTGGTCGTATATAATTACGCCATCAGCGCTCAATTCATCTGTATGTAAATCCAATGATGCTTTATCTAAGGCAATCAGTATTTCAAGGTGGTCTTTAAAAGAATAGAGGGGGAAAGAAGCAATTCGAATCTGGTAAAAGTTGTGCCCGCCCCGCACCCGTGAATAATAATCCTGGTTGGCAAACAGGTGAAGTCCCTGATCGGCAAACGCTTTGCATAAAATATCACCGATAGTATTAATGCCCTGTCCTGCTTCACCGCCAATTTTTATGGAATAATCAAGTTCAGCCACCTCGCCGACGCCTCCTTTTCTTCATTTAAGTTGCAATTATAATACGTCATTTATTATTCAATATGTTCGTATTGTAATAATAAATATGGGTTTTCGTCAAATATAGTTTGAAAATAATGATTAATCTGCAGTTGGTAATAGAAGCAGAATCTTACAGTTCTTCAGTGTGAATATTGTGCTAATAGATATCTTCGTATACCCTGTGCTACGATACAAATATAGACGGAAAGGATGTCTGGCTATTCTGCCTTTGGCCTTCACTGTGGGGGAAGGCTCTTAGGGGATCTTTAAGTGAAGTCAGGTAGAACCTTTCTGACAAACTTATTAAAAAAGAGGGGTGAACTATTATGACGGAGCAAATGACCAGGGAAAGAGAGACCCATCAGGTCAAACAGAACAGTAATGTAGCACAGCGTATTATATACACAATTTCCAGTGTAATTTTAGCGGTACTGGCATTCCGTTTTATTTTTAAACTATTTGGAGCAAACCCGGATAATGCCTTTGTCAGTGCCGTCTATGCCGTTACTCAGCCTTTTGTGGGTATCTTTGAAGGCATATTTTCCACGGCTACTATTAACGGTGCAGAGGCCACAGCAGTCTTTGAACCAGCAACCTTGATTGCAATGGTGGTTATCAGCTTGATCTTCTGGGTCGTACTGAAGCTAATCACACCAAGCAGGGGTAACCGTTATGAAAGTACTGAATATACAAAGCATGATAAAAAAGAAAGAATAGATCAATAACAGAATTTTAAATATAGGAATTAAAGCTATTCATTTTATTGGGAGTGTAGCTTCAGAATGACTGGAAATACTGATAAGGAAAAATTTATTGGTGCCAGCCAAAACAAGCTGAGCGACAAACGCCCTTCCAAAAGGCGGCGTATCGTTAAAATCATCATTATTGTCGTACTGCTGTTATTTTTGGTTACCGGTGGTGCTACGGCTAGTGTGCTTTATAACTATATTAATGAAGCCCCGCCTCTTGATCCGTCCCGTTTGGAAACTAACCAGACGTCATTCCTTTATGACATAAATGGTGACGAAATAACTCCACTACATGGCGACCAGCATCGTGTTATGGTCAGCCTGGAAGAAGTGCCCAAACATGTTCAAGAGGCTTTTATCGCCATCGAAGATGAGCGTTTCTACCAGCATTTCGGTTTTGACATTGCCGGAAGTATCCGGGCAGCTTACATCAACTTCCAGGCAGGATCAATTGTACAGGGCGCAAGCACCATATCCCAGCAGTTGGCTCAAAATGCTTTTCTAACAACTGAAACCAGTTACAAGCGCAAGATTCAGGAGATCTGGCTGGCTATCCAGCTTGAAAAGATCTACTGTAAAGAAGAGATCATGGAGATGTATTTAAACCGGATCTACTTTGGCAACACAGCCTATGGGATTGAAGCTGCAGCGCAAACCTATTTTGGAAAAAGCGTGACTGAATTGAGCGTTGCGGAGGCGGCAATGCTGGCTGGCGCTGTTCGTTCGCCAAACTACTACAACCCATTTGATAACAAAGCTGCTGCTGAAAACCGTATGCAGAGTGTGCTTGCCAATATGGTCAGGCTTGAATTTATTTCAGAAGCAGAGTACGAAAAAATACTCAAGCAAGAGCTCCATTATGCCGAACAGCGCAGCATCGAGTACCCATACCCTTACTACGTTGACTATGTTGTCCACAATGAATTGATCAGGATCCTGATTTCTACCTCTTCAATCGACACCCGGGAAGAAGCGTACAGGATAATTTATAATGGTGGCTTGCGTGTCTATACCAGCCTGGAGCCATCTATTCAAAGCCATGTGGAGAGTGTTTTGGCGCAGGACGAGCTTTATCCAACTACGCTTTATGTTGACATCACAAAGGTCAGGGAAGCAATTGCCAACCTGTCTGCGGATGAAGATCTGCCAGGGAGCCAGCTGGCGGAACTCGTAGATGAAGAAAACGGTATTCCGCAGCCTCAGGCTGCAATAGTAATAGCTGACCCTGTTACCGGCCAAATTAAAGCTTTGGGCGGGGGACGGAATTACCAAAAAGGATCGGACGAAGTACTACGCTTTATCAGCCTGCGCCAGCCAGGTTCGGCTATCAAGCCGATTATTGCTTATGGCCCTGCTTTTGAAGAGGGAACCCTGGCCGGAGCCGGATCAACGCTGGACGATTCTCCTTATATCGGACCGCTGGGAGACTGGTTTCCGGAAAACTTTGATTATCAATTCCGGGGGATGATTCCGGCCAGAAGAGCGCTGATCTATTCATATAACCTGCCTGCAGTTCGCGCCTTTGAGGCGCTTGGTACCAGGACCGGTGTCGCATATGCAGAAAAGATGGGTATTTCAACTATAACCCCGGAAGAGGTAGACAACTTAAGCCTGACGCTGGGTGGTTTTCATTTAGGAGTCAGCGCCGTTGAAATGGCCCAGGCTTACGGTGTTTTAGCTAACCAGGGCCAGAAAGTTGATCTGCACACCGTAGAAAAAATAATCGACAGGCAGGGGAATGTGATATACGAATTCAAGGCTGAACCGGAAAGAATTTTAACTCCCCAGGCTGCATTCCTGGTTAATAATATCCTGCAGGAATTCGTTACCGCCTATCTGGGCCGGGAACTGCGGATTGATCGGCAGGTGGCAGCTAAAACTGGCACTACCAATGATTGGAGAGACGTTTACCTTGCTGCTTACACCCCTAACCTGGTTGCCTCTTTCTGGATGGGATATGATGAACCGAGGATGGGCAGCATTGAACAGGGTTGGCGTTATTCAACCAAATTTTTACGTGAAGTTTTCCTGGAAGTATTTGAAACCCTGGAAATAAAGGAATTTGAACAGCCGGAAGGGATTGTCCGATTGTCGGTCTGCAGCAAATCAGGTTTAAGGCCAACTGGTGATTGCAACGAGGCCGGAACTGTTATCAGCGATTATTTCATAGCGGATCTGGCGCCTGCTGTGGGCTGTGATATGCATGTAGACGGTTTTTATAACCGGCCGCCTTTTATTATAACAGATCATCGTTGGTCGGGCAGGGGAGGAGCAGGAAGAGGGCCTGAAGATGCAGGGGAACTACCTTCTGAAGAAGATGCAGGGAGTTTTGGCCTTTTTAAGAAGCAAGATTCAGCAACTGTCCAGGTGCCGGATGTTAGAGGAAATTATCTCCCGGTTGCTAAGATGCTCATCGCCATGGAAAACCTCAGAGTTGGTACGGTTAGTAAACAACATAGCAATGAAGTGCCGGAAAACACGGTAATTGGACAATCGCCTGCTGCCGGTATGCCTGTGTTTAAAAATACGGAAATCCACCTGGTGATTTCCCAGGGATCCCGATAGTTGACTTGTTACTGGTGAAAGAAGGGGAAGAGTCCCGGAGATATTAAGACTTACGAAAAGCAAATAATGAAAAGAAAAACGGACTGCAGGATGTTTAAGTTATCCCTCGACCAGCAACCTCCTTCCACTATGAGCGTTCCTGTCTTAAATAATGGGAACTTTGCTAATAGCTTTCTAAGCACTCTGTCAGCTAACATTATATATAAAAGCAATATAATTGGAAATATTGAAAAATAAAAAGGACAGGGTGATAAAAATGTTGGGATCGTTTGTGAGCATGCTTTTTATAATATGGGTTCTCGGACTGGTGGCATATTCTTTTACACTTTCTAACGATTCAGAATAAGTATGGAAAACAACGCAGCAGATAATAAACCTGGAGGGACAGGAAAACTAAAAGCCACGCAAGGTAATGAGTTATTTCCTGAAATTTTTAAATCCGGAGTGCTTCTGTTATATGCAGAAGCACTTTTTTAACTTGTTTTTCGATGACGGAGACAGGGACACAGACGAAACATTTAAATCATATCCTTCTCCGGCGGCAGCAGCGATTAGCTTGGCCTGTTGCTGTGGTATGATAAATATGTAATGTGTAACGGGAGGTTTTAGAATTGTGCCCTAAAAAAATACTAGGCACCTCAAAAAATGAATGGGTGCCCATAATAATAGGTCTTGTAATACTAATATTGGTCTTGTTTGGGGTGCAATTTCCATCAGTATAATTTTGAACTTGAAATAGACTAATATACGCCTGTTTGAAATAAGGTATGTGATATCAAAAGGGTGAAGCAGCCTGATGAGTATTGTTAAAAATAATTTATTGTTGATCCCCGGGGTGGTATTTCTTTTTGTGGTGGGGTTGATTGGAAGATACATTGGTGGATACATTCCTTATGTAAGCTATTTAATAGTATGCATTTTTATCGGTTTAATAATATCTAACACTTGCGGTTTGCCAACTTTAGTTGAAAAAGGTGTTAAAGCCACCCATAAAGTATGGCTAGAAGCAGGAATTATGGTGCTGGGCGCAAGAGTTATTCTTAAAGAATTGGTAGACATGGGGCCGACATTGCTATTGATAGTTGCCTTTTTCCTGCTATTTTATTTAGCAGTGACTCAATT
>SKWE01000032.1 GCA_007129055.1 Syntrophomonadaceae bacterium | reverse complement strand
TGGCCGAAACAATAAAATACCTAATTTTACGTAAAGAAGTATACGTTGAAGGGCTGTTAAAACCTTATTCCGGCCGCGGCGTTATGGCCGGTATGCCGCTGGCGCCCACACTAAGCAATCTCTACCTGAAACACTTTGACCGGGAAATGGCTTCAACCTACCCTGCTTATGCCCGCTATTCAGATGATATGGTGCTCTTCTGCAAAGAAGATATGGCCAATAAAGCCTATGAGCACGTCACAGGCGCCCTTGCTGAAAAGGAATTGAAAATAAACGCAGCAAAAACAAAAATCTACAAGCCGGGCGAAGGCTTTGAATTCCTGGGGCTCTATATCAGGGATTCACATATCGATCTTTCAAAGGCTACCATAATGAAAATAAAGGGGAAGATTAAACGCCAGGCGCGCAGCCTCTACCGCTGGCAGAAGAAGAAAAATGTACCGCTGGAGAAAACAGTTATGGTAATGAATCGCAAGTTCAACAGAAAATTTTACGGCCTTGGCGCAAAGGAAACTGATTTTACCTGGTCCAGGCATTTCTTTCACCTGCTGACTGTCGATAAGGGCCTGCGTGAAGTTGACCGCTACTACCAGGAAACGCTTCGCTATCTTGCTTCCGGGCGTTACTGCAAATCGAACTATAGGCTTATCCCTTACGAAATGCTGAAAGAAACCGGCTATATCCCATTGGTTTCAGCCTACTACAGGCGACTGGACAGCCTCAATCCGGGAACAGGGGCCACTAGATTAAATGGACCACTGGATTAACGGTATCAGGACAAATCAAAGACCTTACAGGTTGGAGTAAAAATATAGAGAAAAGGAGAGTATTTATAAATGGCAAAGAACTATATGACTCAGAATGAAGCAGCTGTAGCGCCTACAACCATGCTGGAAGGGGTGCACCGTAAAACCCTGGTGCACGGGGATAAAACCATCCTCTGCAGGTTTGAGCTGGATAAAGGGGCAGTCTTACCCCTGCACAGCCACCCTTATGAACAAACCGGCTACCTGATATCAGGAAAAATAATCTTTACTATTGATGGTGAAGAACACAAAATGCAATCCGGAGACAGCTGGTGCATAAAGGAAAATGTAGAACACAAAGTAACAGTTTTGGAAGACGTCCTCCTGGTGGAGATCTTTTCCCCGGTGCGTGAAGATTTCATAGACATGTAACTATATTAGTGTTAATATGTAACTATATTGACACTATAGAAAAGGAGGAGTGCTTAATGGCCAACTTAACCATTCGCAACCTTCCGGAAGACTTACTGGAAAAACTGCGCAGCCAGTCTAAGACTGAGAAAAGAAGCTTGAACAATGAAATTTTAATGGTCCTGGAAAAATGCTTTGATCTCTACGAAGCTGATGTAAAAGCTGATACATTTTCCCAGGAGGCACAGGTAGAACTGTGGAAAAAACTCGCCGGAGAATGGGATGACGAGCGCTCTGCAGAAGAGATTTCTGCTGACATTGCAGCACACCGGACAAGAGGCAGGAAGGTGGATTTCTAAATTGATAATCCTTGATACCGATACTTGCATCCACCTGCTTCGGGGAAATCGAAACATAATTAAAAAAAGACAAAAATATCCTGACCAGGTGGCTATTTCATTTATGACGGTTGCTGAACTTTTTTATGGAGCTGAGAAATCTGGAAACCCTGATAAAAATAGAACAGTAGTTGAACAATTTTTACTTACTGTTAAAATAATCAATTCCAACCGCAAAATATCTTACAGGTTTGGTAATCTCAAGGCGATTCTTGAGAAAGAAGGGCTGCCCCTTGCAGATGCCGATCTATTAATTGCTGCTACTGCTCTTGAAACATCAAAACTGCTTGTAACCGGCAACCTAAAACATTTCCAAAGAATTAAAACCCTTGCGCTTGAAAACTGGATAGACTAAAGCATCAAACTGACTATTATTAAATATTAGTTTCTGACCGCTCTTCAGTTTCCAGGTAGATGTGGGTCAACTCGTCTTTCAGGTAATTGAAAGCATCTTCAACGGTATCGCAATACCTGATCAGGTCGCGGTCTTCTTTACTGATAACCCCGTATTTAACCATATTATCTATATTGATTATCTGGTCCCAGTATTCGGAACCATAGATTATAATGGGGAGTTTCTTCTTCACCTTGCCGGTCTGAATTAGGGTCAGCACTTCAAACAGCTCATCCAAAGTACCAAAACCTCCGGGGAAAATAACAAGACCTTTGGCCAGGTAGACAAACCAGAATTTACGCATAAAGAAATAGTGAAATTCAAAGTTAAGTTCGGGTGTAATGTAAGGATTGGAAGATTGCTCAAAGGGCAGACTGATATTTAAACCGATCGAAAGACCTTTGGCATCAATGGCCCCCTTGTTAGCCGCTTCCATCATTCCAGGTCCGCCGCCCGAGCAGACCACAAAGCGGTATACCGAATCGAGCGATTTTGACCATTCAGTAAGACGTTTGGCAAGCTCAACAGCATCTTCGTAATAGCGGGCTAAAAACACCTGGCGCCTGGCAAATTCCAATTCTTCAAGCAGCTCAGGCCCGGGCTCTCCGGAATGGTTGCTGATTTTCTCTTCCGCCTCTTTTACAGCTGCCTGGGCATCCTGCATATTTTTTGTGCGGGCAGAGCCAAAAAATACTATTGTGTCATATACCTTCTGCTTGTTAAAACGCTGCATGGGCTCATAAAACTCGGAAAGTATACGAATTGACCGTGCTTCAGGACTGTTTAAAAACTCCAGATTCTTGTAAGCTTTTTCAGGTTCATCATGTTTCTTTTCCATATTTCCTCCTTCTGTACTTTTACTTTTATTATCAAATTATAGCAGATCTGAAGGAGATAAGCCAAAAAGACCCGCAAATCAACAACAATTTTCACCGGGCAGCAATTAGATTTCTGCCAGCTTTAAAAGAAATGCAAAAAGTATAAGGTTCTAGTATAATTTAACCTGTGTTCCGAAAATGTCCTTAAAAACATAAGGAAAGGAAGAAAAATATGCAGCTATTAATCATGATCCAGGGCCACTACGGCCAGCGGATTGCAGACAACATAAAAGCTAAAATGCCGAGAAACTGGAAATCCGAAGTTTGGACAGTTCCGATGATAACTGAAAGCATTGTAGATGATCCCGACGAATACATTCCTGCAGGGCTGCCGGAAGTCGATATGATTCTGCATCTGTGCGAATCAGCGCAGGCTGCACAGCTGCTCCCTGCAGTGGCAGAAAAAGTGAAGGCTAAGGGGATAGTTGCCTCAATAGACAGCACAGCCTGGATCCCGATGGGCTTAAGAAATCAGTTGAAACGTGAACTGGGGAAAAAGGAAATAACTATAGTCTTTCCTGAACCACTATGTTCAATAGATGAACACAGTGTCGGTTTTTATGAAAAGAACAAGCAGCCCTATTCGAATGAAATAATCAGCGAATTTGCCCGTCATTTTGGCAAACCAAAGCTGGATTTAGAGTTTGATGATCAAAATAACATTAAGGCTGCAAAAGTCTTAAGGGGCGCTCCATGCGGCTCTTCCGAGTATACAGCGAAAAGGATTATCGGTTTGGAAGCTGGTGAATCCGTTCCAAAAGCAGGCCTGATGTGCCTGCATTACCCCTGCCTTGCTTCAATGCAGTTTGAACAGACCGATAACGGGGTAGATACTATAATGCATACATCGGGCAGGGTTTTCAACGAAGCCATGGAAAAAGCACTGCCCAAGGATAACTAGAAAGGTAACAATAACAAAATGAGCAACCGGGTTGACAGCAGGCGCGTTTACAAGCTAAATGATCGGCCGCTAAAAGACGGCCCCGTGGTCTACTGGATGAGCCGTGACCAGCGGATCTCAGACAACTGGGCCCTGCTTCACGCCCAGGACTTGGCATTGAAATCGAAAAGCCCGCTGGTCGTGCTGTTCTGCCTGGTTCCCAAATTCCTTGATGCAACCCTCCAACACTACCGCTTCATGATCGATGGGTTATCTGAACTGGAAGAAGAGCTAAAGGTCTTTAATATACGTTTCAACCTTTTAACGGGCAGGCCGGAAGAAGAAATCCCCAATTATTGCTGGGAAAACAATGTTGGTGCGCTGGTAACCGACTTTTCTCCCCTGCGAATCAAAAGAGGATGGGATGATGCCCTTGCATCAAAGCTGGATATTGCCTTTTTTGAGGTTGATACGCACAACATAGTCCCCTACCGGATAGCTTCACCAAAACTGGAGTATGCAGCCTACACCATCCGCCCGAAAATCAATAAGCTGCTGCCTGAATTCCTAACCGATATTCCCCGGGTCAGGAAGCATCCTTTCACAGTGGATAAAGAACCTGCTGCAGCAAATTGGGCAGAAGGGGAAAAAAGCTTAAAAGCAGGAGGCAAAACAGAAAAACCAGGCATTTTCAAAGCCGGTGAAACGGCAGCAGGAAAAAGATTAAAATATTTCCTGCAGGAAAAGCTTACTTTCTATGAAAAGGACCGCAATGACCCAACCAAAGAAGGGCAATCGAACCTGTCTCCCTATCTTCATTTTGGCCAGATCAGCGCTCAGCGCATCGCCCTGGAGGTAAATAAAACTGGCCTGCCTGAAGATGTAACGGAACCTTTCCTGGAAGAGTTGATTGTGCGCAAGGAGCTTTCTGATAATTTCTGTTTCTACAATAAGCATTACGATACTGAAGACAGCTTCCCCCGCTGGGCTAAGGAAAGCCATGATCAGCACCGCAGCGATAAACGGGAATACATCTACCCGCTGGAAACCTTTGAAAGGGCCGAAACACACGATGACCTGTGGAATGCAGCCCAGGCTGAAATGATGGTAAAAGGCAAAATGCACGGCTACATGAGAATGTACTGGGCAAAAAAAATCCTGGAGTGGACGGAATCACCGGCAGCAGCAATGGAAATAGCCGTTTACTTAAACGACAGGTATTCACTTGACGGACGAGATCCCAACGGTTACGCCGGTATTGCCTGGAGTATCGGCGGGGTGCACGACAGGGCCTGGTTTAACCGCCCTGTATTCGGCAAAGTCCGCTACATGAACTACAACGGCAGCAAATCAAAGTTCGATGTTAAAAAGTATATTGAAAACAATAAGCTTGATTAGTAAATTGGCATTAAAGTAACAGCACACCCGGTCTTTCCGGTTATATTTTCTCCACTATCTGCTTATATTTGCACCATATTGCTTTTTTTGATATGATCTTAGGCACAATGATTTGTAACTGTTTTCTACAAAAAACAAACTCCCGGAAACATAATCACGTATTTGTAGGATTGCAGTTGCTGATCAAATCAAGTCAGCGCTAATTTTTATGTACACCCTAAAATGTGCTGTCAAATAAAGAAGGACGTGTTATTTATCTGTGGTATTGCAGGAATATGGAATGGCTTAAACCAGGACGATATTAAAATAATGTTGGATAATATGGTACATCGAGGCCCTGATGCATCAGGCAATATGACTTTTGAAGATGTACCCGGAATGTTCGGACACCGCCGCTTAAGTATAATGGACCCTGAAGGCGGGGATCAGCCAATATCTAACGAAGACAACACCATGTCAATTATTGCCAATGGTGAAATCTATAACTTCCCGCAGCTCACTGAATCGCTGCGGGAAAAACATAATTTAAAAACAACCAGCGATACCGAAGCTGTCCTGCACCTTTATGAAGATGCAGGTGAAAAGTTGGTTGAAAACTTACAGGGCATGTACGCCTTTGCCATAGCCGATGGTGAAAACCTGTTTATTGCAAGGGATCCCGTTGGCATAAAACCACTTTATTATACAGACACTGAAAATGGCTTTTACTTTGCTTCCGAGTTAAAACCGCTTGCAGCAATATCAAGCGACATCCATGAGTTTCCACCAGGCACCTGCTATCACAGTAAAACCGGGTTTAAGAAATTTTACAACCTGCCTCAAACACCTGTAAATGAAAAACCGGTAGAAGAGAACGTAAAAAAACTGCGCCATTCCCTTGAAAGGGTAGTTGAATCTCACCTGATGAGCGATGTCCCCCTGGGCGTTTTCCTCTCAGGCGG
>SKWE01000208.1 GCA_007129055.1 Syntrophomonadaceae bacterium | reverse complement strand
GCCCTTTTTACCGGGATCAATAACTTCAAGTTTAAGAAAATGGTTAAGCCTGGAGACAGGCTCGAGCTATCAGTTGAATTAACGGCCATGCGCAGCAGCCTTGGAAAAGGAAACGCCAAGGCCGTTGTCGATGGGAAGGTGGCTGCATCCGGGGAACTCTGGTTTGCATTTATGAATCAGGAAGATTTGGATTAACCTGGCGTTTTGGATGGTCTAACTTAACCCTAAAAATATTAACTAAACCTTAACATCTATCCCGCAGCTTTGCCCCGCTTACCCCTTATACTTATAACTGTAACAATAAGTACAGGGAGGTTAAGTTAATGAAAAAAACATTAATAATTCTAGGTGTAGTAATGATTTTTCTTGTGGCCACGGCTTCCGTGGCTCTGGCATTCAACGGGTATGGCCCGGGAGGCGGATATTGCCTGCAGGATTCACTAGCCGGAGAAGATCAAACTCGATTTAATGAGATTATGGAAAATTTCCGGGAGCAAATGTTAGCCTTGCGGGAAAGAATGTCTGAAGCGAGAAGCGAAGGCGATTACGAAAAATTCCTGGAGGTTAAAGAAGAGCGTTTTGAACTAATGGAAGATAAAAGAGACGCCCTGGCCGAAATCCTGCCGGATGAATACGTTGGACGTTTTAACCACTGCGGCCGTGAAGGCCGTAACTCAGGATGGCAAAAAGGAAACAGCGGATTCAAGTCCCAGCAGGGCTTTAATACCCAGTAATAAGATTTCCTTGTCCAACAACCAATAGCACTGGCCCCCCTTGTGGGGGGCTTTTTTATTGGTGAATAATTCTCCCTGGCATATGGGTGCGTGCCCCGTGTCAATTGACATGAAAACATATTTACGGTAGTATATTAATACAACTTAATATAGTTACTCTTATCCAGAGCGGAGGAGGGACAGCCCCGATGATCCCCGGCAACCGATCGTTAAGATAAAGGTGCCAATTGCTGCGGAACCCATGAATGTTCCGGGAGATGAGAGGTGCCAGGAAGGCCTCTTGAATCGTAGAGGCTTTTTTTATTGCCCGGTTATAACCGCCGGAATAAAGAGTCTGGCTTGAAAAAAATACTTTAGAGGAGGAAATGTTTGTGGATCAGAAAAATTACCTGTTTACTTCAGAATCTGTTACTGAAGGCCATCCGGACAAGCTTGCAGACCAGATATCCGATGCTATCCTGGATGCAATTATGGAAGAAGATCCGCAGGGCAGGGTGGCGGCGGAGACCATGGTCACCACCGGGTTAGTCCTTGTTTGCGGTGAAATAACAACAGAGTGCTATGTGGATATCCCTAAATTGGTCAGGGATAAGGTCAAAGATATTGGCTATACCAGGGCCAAGTACGGGTTTGACGGGGAAACATGCGCTGTTCTTAGTTCCATTGATGAACAATCCCCGGATATTGCCCAGGGTGTAGATCAGGCGCTTGAGAGCAGGAAAGGTGAAAAAGCTGACATCTTTGACCATATTGGTGCCGGTGACCAGGGCCTGATGTTTGGATTTGCCTGTACTGAAACAGAGGAGTTAATGCCCCTGCCCATATCCCTGGCCCACAAAATGGCCCAGAGGTTAGCAGAAGTACGCAAGAATGGAACCCTTGATTACCTGCGTCCGGATGGGAAAACCCAGGTTAGCGTTGCCTATTGTGATGGTAAGCCATCCCACCTGGACACGGTTGTAGTATCCACCCAGCACAGTGATGATGTTACCCTGGAGCAGATTGAAAAAGATATTGTTCAACATGTGGTGAAAGAAATTGCCCCTGCTGAGCTGATCCGCCCGGAAACAAAATACCTGATCAACCCGACAGGGCGATTTGTCGTTGGCGGTCCACAGGGTGATGCAGGCCTGACCGGAAGGAAGATAATCGTTGATACCTACGGAGGTTATGCTGCCCACGGTGGTGGAGCTTTTTCCGGTAAGGACCCGACGAAAGTCGACCGTTCTGCCAGTTATGCTGCCCGCCATGTTGCTAAAAATATAGTTGCAGCGGGCCTGGCTGAAAAATGCCAGTTCCAGGTTGCTTATGCTATCGGGGTCGCCCATCCTGTTTCCCTGATGGTTGAAACCTACGGGACGGAAAAAGTTCCCGTTACAGTCATAGAAGAGCTGGTAAGGAAGCATTTTGACCTGCGCCCTGCAGCAATTATTGAAAACCTGCAGCTTCGCCGGCCCATATACCAGAAGCTTGCTGCATACGGCCATTTTGGACGCCCGGAGCTTGATTTGACCTGGGAAAGGCTGGACAAGGTTGACCTGCTGAAGGAAGCGCTCAAATAAAAGGTTTTGGAAGACATAATAGAGTTATTGAGGGGATGGGAGTGTTTCCATCCCCTGTGTTTTTTTTCCCACAAGCTTATTCGTTCTGCCCGGATCGCTCTTTAACGATACTCTGGATTGGGATGATCAAAACGACAGCCTGCTGCCCATTTGCTGCGCTGGTTGCCATGTGCCGGAATACCGCCTTTGTCTTTCAATAATCTGGCCATATGCAGGAGGTTCCAGGTCATAAAAGTGGTGTTACGGTTGGTGAAGTCATTTTCCGGGCCACCCGAATCGGAATCCAAGTAGGAAGGACCCGGGCCAATCGGTCCAAGCCAACCGGCATCAGCCTGGGGCGGTATTACAAACCCAAGGTGCTGCAGAGAATATAATATACCCATGCCGCAGTGTTCTTGTACGGGGCGCTGCAAAACCATATTTATCAGATATCTGATTATTGATATGCTTTAAATCTTCAAAGCGATCAATATCATACCATTCGGGAAGTTTTTTGAAGGTCAGCCCAATTCGAGCCGCGCTTTCTAAAAGTTTTTCACAAGAATCGGGCTTACTTAATATTACCGGTTTTAATAGTTCAGGATAGAACTTATTCATCCCAATTAAATAAAATCCACCATCTAAAGCCGGCCCGATTACCAAATCAACCTTGCTAATTATTTTAAAAGCTTCTATCAAATATTGCGGCGGCAACGTAGGGCTATCAGTTCCAATGATGATTACCGGTTGATCGGTGCTTCCAATTTCTATCCTAAAAGCATTCGTGATTTTCATTTTCAAACTACGACCCTGCTGGGGCTTTATTTGCCAGTGATCTGGCTTTAGGTAAGTGAAGTAATCTGTTGCAGTTTCAGGGGTGTAGTAGATAATTATATCAGCATTTAGTTTAACGGTTCCAACCATTTCCAGCGTATCCAACAAGAAGGCTTCAGCCATTGTTGCTGCTTCTTCTGCCGTCAAAGGAGGAGAAAGCCTGGTTTTAGCCTCTCCGGAAAGAGGCGCTTTGGCAAATATTAAGAGTTTGCTTTTAGAAGGCATTTAAATTTCCTTCGGTCAGTTATTTAAAAAATTATCCAACGCATCTGCGCTTTTTAGCTGCTTGATACCTCCGGGCTCGGTATAGCCACCCACGGCAGAGTTTTCCGCCAGGGCCTGGCTTACTAACGGAGGCACCTGAAATGGTGATTCGCCAAAAGCAAAGGCAAAATAATCAAAAGGGCACTCTAAGTCACTACATTTACTCCGCTGCTCCCGAACCATCATTCCCACTGCCAGGTTTTCAGGCATTTTAACGTGTTGGACTCGTTTGTCAATGTTTTCTCTTAAAAACATTTTAAAGCTCCTTTTCGTAAATATTTATACAATAAGTATACCTTATCGAGCAGGTAATGTCCTTAATTATCTGTGTTGGGGAAGTAATCGGGGAAGTAATGGGCTATGCTTTGAAAGTGGATGCTATTAACTAACCAGGAGAAGATTATATGGTTGATTCAAGCAATTGGCGGATCTTAATCAGGACAAGGTGAAGAAAAAGATGGCCCCTTTGCCCGGTTCGCCTTCAGCCCAGATTTTGCCTCCGTGACGTTTAATAATCCGCGAAACAATGCTTAAACCGATGCCGGTGCCCGGGTATGTTTTAGCGTCATGCAAGCGCTGGAAAGCGGTAAACAGCTTTTCAGCATACTTAACATCGAAGCCGGCACCGTTGTCACGAATGTAGAAAACTTCTTTGCCCTCCTCAATTTTACTGCCAAACTCAATGCGGGCGGGGTTTTTACTGGCACTAAATTTCCAGGCGTTATTTAGCAGATTCTCAAGTGCAATGCGCAGCAGGGCAGTGTCTCCTTCAGCAATCAGGCCGGGGGTAATGGCAGTTTCTAAATGCCGGTTTGGTTCCTCAACCCGCAGTTCTTTTAGATAGATATTTACCATTACGCTCAACTCCACCGGTTCGTGGCTGATTTGATGCTGAGATACCCTGGAAAGTTTCAGCAGATCATTGATTAGCTCACCCATATGTTGGCTGGCGTTAGAAATCCGCTTCAAGTAGTCTCTGCCCTGTGTGTCGAGAACTTCTGCATAATCTTCGAGCAGGGCTTCACTGAAACCGCTGATCCGGTTCAGCGGACCGCGCAGGTCGTGGGAAGCGGAGTAAGTAAAAGCATCCAGCTCGCGGTTTGCTGCTTCAAGCTGGGCGGTGCGCTCTTTTACCCGTTCTTCAAGTTTTTCGTTCAAGGTGCGAATATCTTCCTCGACTTGTTTTTGCTTGGTTATATCAACAAAGGTAGCGTAAGACTGAAAAGGTTTTTCCTCTCCAGGTTTGAAAAGGGGAATGGCCGTAATGCTCAGCCAGATGTGACTGTTTTTCCCAGGGTGAAAAACACCCCTGGTTACCGGGCCTACTTTTTGTCCCGTGCGCAAGGCAATCATAGAAGGATGGTCGGTTCCGGGTAGCGGTGTGCCGTCTTCTTCAATCATCTGCCAGCGCGGGTCCATTGAGGTTTTGCCCTGCATCTGTTCAAAGGAAAGGCCAAGAAATATTTTAGCGGCGGGGTTGGCAGAGATTATTCTGCCGTCCGAATCCTGGTAAATAACTCCCTGGGCCATTGTCTCAAAGAGGCGGCGGTGTTTTTCTTCGCTTTCACGGATCGCTTTTTCTTTTTCAATAAGGCGCTTATTCTTTGCTTCTATCTCGGCAATATAGTTCTTTTTTTCTTCTGCAAGCATTGCTTCTGATAATGATAATGCTGCATGGCCAGCCAGGGTCTGACAAATATTAATATCATCTTCAGTAAATTCATGGGCTATTTCAATACTTGCAGGAATTAAAACGCCGATCACATTGTCCTGGTACGTAAGGGGTACATACAATATAGATCGCAGCTGCCTCTGCTGACAAACATCACTTTCCGCACCTGTCAAAATGGCAGTTCGGCTATCTTCTAAAACTACCGGGTTTTTGCTTGATACAGTTTTACCGATATGTGGGTGATCTTTTAACTCTGCTATGCGCAGTTCGTCAGGAAAGCCTGGTGGAAGTGGAGGATAGGTGGCTTGAAGGTATAACTTTTTGCCCTTCAACAGATAAATAGCGGCGCTTTTAAGCCTGGTCAGTTTAGTTATGCTATCGACAATAACCTGGGCCAGGTGACCAGTATCTTTTTCTGCCGCTATAGCCTTGCTGACTTCCAGTAAAAGTTTCATCTGGTCATTTAGATCGGGCCTCATTAGATGACATATCCTTCCGGGATGATTAATAACTGATAGATAGTATATAAAGAAAGTGTTAAATACAGATTATAGTTAATTCGCTAAATGTAAACGTATTCCTGCCATGTAGAGCGAATTTTTAGACAATGGGGTGGGGCCGCGGGCAACGCAGGGTCAGGAGCGGAACCGGAGCTGCTGCTGCCGGGGATTGGATACGGTACAGACCCGGGCGGGTTATCTTTTGGGCGGAAGGGTTTGGGGGTGGTCTGGAAGCAAAGGCCGTAGCGCCAGGCGCCCAGGCCGAGTAGTGAGAAATCGAAAGTTAGTTGTTGGAATGGCAGACACCATATATTTGTGAGATAATTTGTTTATAAAACAAGAACTTATTAATAGAGTTATGATAGAATTGAGCAGATAAGGTGGAAGTGGAGGTTGTCCTGCTGGATAGATTTGAAGGCACCCTTGAAAAGATAAGATATTACAGCGAAGAGAGCTCCTACCTGGTTGGCAGCCTGCGCTGCTCAGATGGCACGGTGATAACCTTAATTGGTAATTTCCCACCCATGC
>SKWE01000025.1 GCA_007129055.1 Syntrophomonadaceae bacterium | reverse complement strand
TGCCGCCATGGTGGGCGTTGATCTTAAAAGGCTGCTTTTCATGGCCGGGGCAGTGGAAATGAGCACAGAAATCGCGGCTTTCCCGCCTGACGGAGGAAACAGTTCGGCCTGGCTGGGAGCAGTGCTGGGTTGCCTTGGCAAAATGGGACGCGATAAAATAACTTTTATTTCTTCGCCGGAAATCGAACCTTTCGAAGCCTGGGTAGAGCAGCTAATTGCTGAAAGCACGGGCAAGGAAGGTACCGGCCTCCTCCCTGTTTGCGGAGAAATACCCGGTAACCCTGATCTATATGCTGAAGACAGGGTTTTTATTTACTCGCGTTTAAGAAAAGACAGCACCCATGATCAAAAGGTTAAGGCCCTGGTTGAAGCAGGACAGCCAGTCATCCAGCTTAACCTGCTTGACCAATACAGCCTGGGAGGCGAGTATTTCAGGTGGATGATGGCAACAGCCGTTGCCGGCTGGGCGTTAAATATAAATCCCTTTGATCAGCCAAACGTGGAATCGGCAAAGGTTCTGGCCAGGGAAATGATTTCAAAATACCAGGAAGAAGGGAAACTTCCCTCCTCTGCCCCGGATTTTGAAGAAGAGGGTTTACAGGTTTACGGGGCTGAAGGAAGCGCTAACCTGCAGCAGGCCCTGCAAAGTTTCCTGGCCCAGGCTGATAAGGGAGACGAGAGCTGCCGGGGCAGGAGCTATATTTCAATCCAGGCCTACCTGAAACCGGGCCCTGAAACAGACCAGGCCCTGCAAAGCCTGCAGAACTCATTAAGGGACTCAACACAGATGGCTGTTACCACCGGCTACGGTCCGCGTTTCCTGCACTCCACGGGACAGCTGCACAAGGGCGATGCCGGCAGGGGCCTCTTCATCCAGTTAACTGCCAACCCGCAAACCAACCTGCCCATACCGGAAGAAGCGGGCAGCAAAAAATCTGTAATCAGTTTCGGAGTCCTGAAGGAAGCCCAGGCCCTGGGCGACAGGCAGGCGCTGTTAGACGGAGGCCGCAGGGTGCTGCGCATCCATTTAACAGGTGACCATGCTGCTGCTGTCCACAAGCTCGAAAATCATTTAGAATGAGACAGGGATTAAATAAACCCCACAGCACAGGGGGACGGTTCTTCTGTGTGGTTTTGGTATACCTGGCTAAAGAAAGGTTGGTGCAATTATATTGGAAAAGATTATTATTCGTGACGCCACCGAGCATGATTACCCGGAAATAGTAAAACTTAATGCAGACCAGGTTGAATTTACCAGCCCCATGGATATCGACAGGCTGAAGCTGCTTGACTCGCTTGCTGACTATCACCGGGTTGTTGTTACAGAAGCGATGGTGGTCGCTTTTATGCTGGCCATGAAAGCCAACGTGCCCTATGAAAATGACAATTACGACTGGTTTTCCGCGCGTTACGAAAATTTTTTATACATTGACCGTGTAGTGGTTACTGCCGGCTACCAGGGCCGGCGGATCGGCACCTTGTTTTACGAAGACATTTTTAAGTTTGCCAGGGAGAATAAAATTCCCCTTGTCACCTGTGAAATAAATATCCTGCCGCCAAACGAAAGATCGCTGGCTTTCCATGCAAAGCTGGGATTTAAAGAAGTTGGAGAACAGTGGATTCAGAACAACAAGAAAGTGTCGATGCAGGCTGCCAGGATCTTTATATGATAGCTATTCTTCATCCTCCATATTCTCGCTGACTAAAATACTGTCTTTCTCTTTAACAACAAGCCTGCCTGCAGTAATAGCATTATCATTATCTTTATCTTTATCATCTAATACTGTTATTAATATTTCATTAACAAGCGCGTTTATACTTTTCCCTTGTTTTTTAGCCATTACAGCAATACCTTTATGCAGGTCAGGGTCAGTTCGCACTACAAATTTACCAGAATAAGGTTTCTCCGGCACTTCATTTCTTTCGGCACAAAAATCCAGATAGTCGTCAACAGAATCCCGAAAAGCTTGCTTTATTTCATTTATATTAGTTCCTTCAAAAGTAACTACATCTTTTATATTTATTACTTCACCATGTAATACTTCAGCTTCTTCATCATATTCTACCTTACCAAAATAGCCTTTATACTCCATCTTCACTCACCCCCGCTTCCATTAAAAACCTACGAACATTTTTAACAGTCAGCTTATTCGTTTCAGGACTTGGATGCGGCCTATGAAATACTGCCTTAACTCCTCTTAAATAAACCCTTATCCTTGATCCCTTACCTTCTGTCAAATCAGCGCCAAGCGTATTAAATAGTTTTTCAATATCAGACCATAAAATATCGGATCGTCCAGGCTTTTCAAATATTTTCTCCAGTGTTTGCCGCTGCTTTTTGTTCATGCAATAATAGTATCATATTTTAGTATCATGTCAAGTGGGTAGGTTATTCCAATCTGTGTTATAATTCACTTGAATGCAATTCAGAAGCAATTGTCTCTTCCTGTGGGGGAATACATATGTCCATTACTGTCAGGGATGCATTGAAAATAGGCGGGCTGGTAAATGCCATCGTCCTGGCCGGTGAAGACGGCCTGGATAAGGAAATTAAGGCAGTTGATATTATTGATGTTCCTGATGCTGCCATCTGGTTCCGCAAAGATTCCCTCCTGTCTACTACCTTTTACGCTTTGAAAGACAATATTGAAGCCCAGCTTAAGATGCTGGAAGATATCAAGACCTGTGGAGGGGCGGGGTTAATCATTTTTTCCCCCGAACGCTACATTTCTCATATTGATGAACGGCTGATCAACAAAGCCAATGAGCTTGATTTGCCCCTGTTGCAGATGCCCGACTGCTCATATATTGATGTAATTGTTCCCGTTATGAGCCAAATCCTCGACAAGCAGGTAAAAGCCCTTGAATACGCTCATGAAGTGCACAGCATGATGACCGACATCGTTCTCAAAGGCAAAGGTTTGAAAGAGCTACTTGCCTCCCTGACAGTATTGATGGAAAAGCCTGTCTTAATGGCTGACAGTGAACTGCTGTTAATTGATGCTGCTTCCCCGCCCGGTTTAAATGATACACCGCCCATCTTAAAAAAGTGGCAGGAAAGTGGCGAACGTTCCCCCCTGACCGATTTCTATCCAAGCGGCTTGTTAAATGAGCTGACCTTCGGGAAAAAACCTGCCTATTACCAGCATGGATCTGCTGAAATAGACTATATAGATTTCTTCTTTCCGGTTGTTGCCGGAGACAATTTTTATGGAACCCTGATAGTCCCCGATATTAAATCAGAACTTGAAAAAGCAAAAACCGTGGCAATGGAAGCAGGCGCCATGGCCATCGCCCTGGATATCCTTAAAAGAAAAGCGATCAAAGAGGCTGAACGCAAAAATGAGCTTGATTTTTATAACGAACTGCTATTGGGCAATATTAAAAACCGGGAAACCATCATATCCCAGGCCAGGCAGTTTGGATTCGATCCAAGCAACAGCTATTTTGTAGTCTTAGTCGAGTTGAACAAGGAGAGCATATACTATAACAACCTGTCTGCAAAAACTCCAGGGATGGACAGGGAAAAACTCGAGAAAAGATTATTCCGGCTATTACATTATGCCCTGGAAAAAGAAGGCGAAGAGGGTATGGTAGTAGAAGCGCTGGGCAGCATGGTTATGTTAGTTCACTCGTCAATTAAAGTTGAAGAGAAAGATGCTTCAGATCATATAAAAAAGCTGGTTCAGAATATAAGGCAAACCGTTGAAGCGCGTATGGAGAATATACCCCTTTACATCGCTGCAGGCGAGTACTGTGACAGCATAGAAAGAATAAATGCCGGGTACCTGGAAGCCTGGGAAACCCTTGACATAGGGAAAAAGCTTTTTCACCCGGGATTCTCCCTTACCTATTCTGAAATGGCCCCCTACCACATGGTTAAGCGTTTTATGACCAGCGCAGAAGCTCCCGGGCTTTATAACAAGATCTATGAACCACTTTTAGACTATGATCACAACAAGGGAGGCGAACTTGTCCGAACCCTTGAAACATATATCGATTGCAATTTTTCCCGCACTAAAACAGCTGATAGGATGCACCTGCACCGCAACTCCCTCAACTACAGGCTGCAAAAGATTAGCGAACTACTTGGCAGGGACCTGGAAAACCTGGACACCTTCCCCCTTTTACTGGCTTCTATCAGCCGCAGAATATCCTCTTAACACCCAAGTGTTTTGTGCATTATGCACCAGTCAACCCTGATATTTCTACTCATCCTACAAAGGTAATACGAAATGAAAATTTAAATAGTGCTAATGTTAAATTAATTGTTTCCTTTTCCCGGCAGCCGGTAATCCAGGCACAGGAGGTGTTTTTTGTAAGTATTATTAATTGGCTGCCGTCCTACAGTCCCTATCTGCAATGTAAAAAATGCATTTAGAAAGGAAGATTAATCAATGGCACAACCCGGAATGTTTGTCCGGAAGGCCAGCGGTCTTGTCCGTTCCTGGTCTGTATTCGACGGTTTTGTTTATGCTTTCTTCTCAATCAACCTTGTTACCCTTGGCTTTTATATTTTTGCTTTCGCACCTTACATTCCTGAAGCTAACCTGTTAACTGCCATAGTTATTAGTTGTATTTTTATCATTTTCGAAGTTTTTGTCTATGGCCTGCTGGTGGCAGTGATGCCGCGTGCAGGTGGCGATTACGTATGGCAAAGCCGGATTTTAGGCGGGGGAATTGGTTTTGTCCTCTCCATAACCGGCTGGGCCTGGATTCTCTGGCACTGGGTTCCGCTTTACGGAAACATGCTGGCCTTCAACGTTTTCGCCCCCATCCTGGGAATGCTGGGCGGATGGACCGGCAGCGCCGGCTTCACAAACGCTGCCAGCTGGTTTATCAGCACTAACGGCTTCTTTGTATCGTCACTGGTCGTTATTGGCCTGGCCTTCATTTACGTCAGCCTGGGTATGAGCTGGTATGCCCGTATCCAAAAATTCTGTTTCTATCTCGGTATGGCCGGTATGGCAACCATGATTATCATTATGCTTACCAATACCCAGACCGATTTCATTGCAGGTTTCAACCACTATGCCACCAACTTCTTTGCTTCAGGCAGCGGTGATGTTTACCAGCAGGTGCTTGCAGCTTCAGCTGAAGGTGGATACACTGCTGCCCCAATTAACAGGATCGCTGTTGGCGCCAGCCTGGCCCTGATCCCCATGGTCGTATTCTTTAACCTGTGGCCCAACTGGGGCGCCACCCTCTATGGTGAAGTTAGAGGCGCCTCCGATTTCAGGCGCAACTTCTGGAGCATGGCAGCCGGTCTGATCGCTACCACAATCCTGGCCCTGATCGTCCTTGGGCTGATTGCCCGCGTTATTGGATGGGATTTCTATAATGCTGCCAACTTTACTTATTATGAAGGAACCTCACCTTTCGGAGCTTATCCCTATCCGGTACTGCTGGTCAGCTTCCTTACTGACAGCCCTCTATTACAGATGTGGCTGCTGATTTCAATGAGCGCCTGGTTCTTCGGTTGGTGCGGCACTGTTTTCCTGTCATCAACCAGGGTTATCTTTGCTGCCGCTTTTGACCGCATCCTGCCTGAGTGGATGGCCCGTGTTTCAACTAAGTTTCGCTCACCGGTCAATGCATTGACAGTAATGGCAATTGGAGGGGTAATAGTCAGCGCCGGAATGCACTACACAGCTAACCTGGAAACCCTGGCCCTCAACTCTACAGTTGTTATTGCTGTTACCTATTTCGGCACAACCGTTGCAGCTACTATTTTGCCGTATAAGGATCCCGAACTATATAAAGCATCGCCTATCGCCAGGCTCAAGCTTTTCGGCCTGCCACTAATCACAGTCACCGGGATAATATTCGGCGGTTTCCTGCTCTTCCTTTTCTACATGTGGGCAACCGATGCTGTATACGGTATTAATGAACCGACTTCTTACATTTACATGGCTGTACTCTACACCATCTCAATTCTGATTTACGTAGGGTCCAAGGCCTACAGGCGTAAGCAGGGTATTAACCTGGATGAAATTCACAAGAGCATCCCTGTCGAGTAACCGGCAGAGAGGCTTCCGGAGGATGATTTATGACTACCATATTTTTTGCAACCGATGTGCACGGCTCTGAGATCTGCTGGAAAAAGTTCATTAACGCCGGCAAGTTCTACAATGCAGACGTCCTGGTCCTTGGCGG
>SKWE01000127.1 GCA_007129055.1 Syntrophomonadaceae bacterium | reverse complement strand
GCCTGGCACGTCAAGCCGGTCACCGAAATGAGTATGCTGGTGGTTGATAAAACTGTGCCCGAAGCTGATTACCGCGAACACCGGGCCATTTTCTGGATCGCCGAACACCGGCGCTTCGTTGGCCGTGACGGGAATTTCTTAAAAGCCGACCGCGATTATTTAGGTTTTCACCCGGAAAGCGGGCTTAAAGAAATTTTAACTGCGGATGACCTGCAGGATGTGGAACTGCTTTACCTGGCCGACACCTACGGCATTTATGATTACGAAGAAGGGCTGGAGGTTTACGAGGAAAACCTGCCCTTTGAACACCAGGATATTGAACTGCTCTATGGCGGGTTTAGCCTGGCAGAAGCGGAAGCTATTGAGCGCTTCGCCCAGGACAAGAAAGCAGTTATAATTGGCGAACATAATATTTTCGGCTACCCCACCTATAAAGATCCGGAAGCAGCTGCCATTTTGCAGGAGCTTTTTGCTGTTAAATATGACGGCTGGCTGGCCAGGTATTACGGAGACCTGGAAGAGACAGCCTTCTGGATGAAAGAACTCTACAGCCGCATTTACGGGAGGGCCTGGGACCTGGAAGGTGCCGGGATGGTTTTTATCAGGGAAGATGTAACCGGCCTGGGCTGGTATACCGATATGGTGATCATCGAAAGAAGCCAGTTTAACGCACCGTGGCCTGTGGTCCGCTGCATTGAACATTACATGATGCAGGGGGCGGCAAAAGAAGTGCCCTACCTCTACTGGGTAGAAATACTGGAAGTTGACCTGCAGCAGGAAGGCCTGGAAGTGCCCGCTTATTACGAACTGCCCCTGGGGGAAGAAGCGCGGGAAGCTTTACGGGCAAGGGGTTTGGAAGACCGTTTTCCTGCTGTTGTCTATTACAGTCCGCCGGGTGAAGCCAAACGGATTTACTTCGCCGGCGATTTTGCCGACCAGCTGCCCGCCCTGCTGCCGCCAAACCTGACCGGCAGCGCTGCAATCCAGCGCTTTTTTTCGTACATCCCTGGCCTGCCCGTTGAATACCGTTTCTATTTCCAGTGGTACGAACCTGTTCTGCACAATATTATGGTAATGGCAGCAGATGGAGAATGTGAAAATGAATGATCGAAAAATAATCCTGGTTGCCGAAGAAAACCGGAAGATCAACCGCCTGGTTTCATATTTCCTGCTTAAGGCAGGTTTTGATGTAATCAACGCCTATGATGGCAGGGCGGCTCTAAAAGCCGTGGAAGAGAAAGCTGTCGATGCTGCAATAATTGAAACCATGCTTCCCTTCCTTGACGGACTACAGGTTTTATGGCAGATCCGTCAGTCTAACCCCTACCTGCCGGTGTTGATGACCTCCCTGAAAATCAGGGAAGCAGACCGGCAGCAAAGCCTGGAGCTGGGAGCAAACGACTTTATTACCAAGCCCTTTGAACTGAAACAGCTTATCGAAAGCCTGAATAAAATTATGGGAGAGCAGCAATAATGGTAATAGACCCTTACCTGTGGATTTTAATCATCTTTGTACTGGCCTGCACTGCAGTTGTATTGCTCTTCCTGCTGGCAATCGTCATATTACGCTACCTTTCATATACAAATGAAGAACGCTTCCGGCATCTGGACAGTGAGTGGGAAAACATCTTTTTAAAATATATCGCCGGTGAACTTACAATGGAAGAAACCATCCCCCACTTCAGCAGCGGGGTTAAATATAGCTGGCTGCGTCGTTTTTTTCAGCCCTATCTTGAAACCCTGAATGGAGAGGACTTCGAAAGAACCAAAGACCTGTGCCGCGAAACCGGAATGATTAACCACTATCAAAGAATGGTAATCTATGGAAACGCGCCCGATAAGGCAATCGCAGCGCGTATCCTGGGAAGTCTTCGCTGCCGGATGTCAATTTCCGAACGCATAATCCTGCTTGAAAGCAGAAACCCAATTATAGTCCAGGCGGCAGCCCAGGGACTGGCTGTATCCGGGGAATTGGAAACCTTTTCCCGCGTGGCAAAGGCCCTTCTCAACAACACATTTTTTACCTACGAAGGGTCAACTGAGATACTGGCAGCGTACGGGCGGGAAATCTGTAAACCGATTACTGAAATGCTGGAGGAAGTCCTGCAGAAGCCGGCACTTTTAGAAAACAGCCAGGGTGAAAAAAAACCAAAAAAAACACACCAGCGCAATAAAATACCGGTTGGTGTTTATGTTTCAACTATGGTTGACCTGCTGGGACATTACCGCTACAGCGAAGCGCTGCCCCTGCTGAACGATCTTCTTGAAATTGCAGATGAGGAAATAACGGTTCATATTTTAAAAGCCTTTGTCCGGATCGGGGAAGTACCTAAAAATTTCGGGGTTACCCCTTTCCTTAATCACCGCTACTGGGTAGTGCGCAACTTTGCAGCCCAAACCTGTAGGATCAGCAAAGATCCAGAAGTAATACCCATGCTTGAAAAACTGCTTGAAGACAGAAACTGGTGGGTTCGCTATCACTCCGCCCTGTCACTACTAAGCTTTGGCAGGGAAGGCTACGAAGTCCTTGAACGCAGGACAGCAGCCTCTAGTGGAACAGTTTCCGATATAGGCAGCTATATTTTGGAACGGGGTGTGAAGACTTAGTGGAGACCTGGGCAATAGTTATAATCTTCATTAATATTTTTGTCGTCTTTTATTTTATCGGTATTAACGGCAGCTACCTGTTGCTGGTACTGCTTTCTTTTTTCGGCTTAAGACAGGAACGCACCACTCGCCGGGCTACTGACCGCGACCTGGCTTTTCGCTCGGAGTTCAACAAACCCTTAACCGTTATAATTCCTGCCCACAATGAAGAGAAAACGATCATAGCTACTGTTCGCTCCGCCCTTTCCCTGCGCTATCCGGAGTTTGAAGTAATCGTGGTAAATGATGGCTCGAGCGACCAGACTTTAAGCGCCTTAAAAAAATACTACAACTTAAAACCGGCTGCACGGGACTATGTAAGCGATTTAGAATGCAGCCCGATCATGGCTATATATGGCTCAGCCAACTATCCCAATCTTGTGGTGGTCGACAAGGAAAGGGGGGGGAAATCTGACGCCCTGAATGCAGGAATTAATGTTTCGCAATACCCCCTGTTCTGTAATATTGATTCAGACTCCCTAATCGATTCCGGATCACTGCTGAAAGTGGTTGACCTTTTCGCCAAAGACTGGCGAACCGTAGCTGCGGGGGGCACCATCCGGGCAGCAAACAGTTGCGTGGTTAAAGACGGGCAGGTGGTGGAAGTACGGCTTTCGTCAAACTTCTGGGTTCGGTTCCAGATTGTTGAATACATGCGCGCTTTTCTGTTCGGAAGGGCCGGGTGGTCAACAATTGGCGGTCTCTTAATCCTTTCCGGCGCTTTCAGCATTTTCAGGCGCAAGGCAGTTATAGAAGCGGGAGGATACAGGAAAGATACGGTGGGCGAAGATATGGAGCTGGTCCTGAGAATTCAGCGAGTGATGCAAAGGAAGAACCGCGAATACAGGGTTGTTTTCCTGCCTGACCCGGTCTGCTGGACCCAGGTTCCCGAAGATTACCACAGTTTAAAAACCCAGCGGCGGCGTTGGCAGAGGGGCCTTTCGGAAAGCCTTTTCGGCAACTTCGAGCTTTTTCTAAATCCCCGCTACGGCTCAGTGGGCATGATTAGTTTCCCCTTCTTCCTCTTTTACGAATTCCTGGGCCCGGTTATTGAAATAGGTGGCTATTTAATTTTCATCCTTTCTTTAATCCTTGGTCTGCTTAACCCGCCCTTTGTCCTGCTTTTTCTCACTGCTGCCATTGTGCTCGGCATACTATTATCAACTTCAGCCCTATTGATGGAAGAAATATATTACAGGAACTACCCCCGCTTAAGGGATGTACTAACCCTTTTCTGTTTTGCAGTTATGGAAAACCTTTTCTACCGGCAACTCCATGCCTGGTGGCGTTTTCGGGGGATGATTGATTTCTTCTTTAAAAAACGAAGCTGGGGCAGCCAGGCCAGGCGCAGCTTCACCGACAGCTAAAAATAAATAGTGTTGATATTGATAACTAGTCTTATATTACTTGAATAAATTAGAACTTCGTAATATAATAAATAGTGGATGCATTTTGGTCCTGTTATTATATGCTTAATTACGAGGAGGATAATTTCAAATGCTTTCGGAAAAGTTATTAACCAAGTTGAATGAGCAGATTACCCACGAATACTTTTCAGCCCACTATTACCTGGCAATGGCTGCCTATTTCAAAAAAGAAGACCTGGACGGTTTCGCAAATTTCTTTATAGTACAGGCCGAAGAAGAGCGCTTTCATGCTATGAAGTTTTTTAATTTCATTAACGACCAGGGTAAAGAAGCGGTAATCACCGGCTTTAAAGATCCCAAGCGCGATTTTAGCTCTGCTGAAGAAATTTTCAGCCTGGCCCTGGAACATGAAAAACTAGTCAGCAGCCTGATTAACGAGCTGATGAGTATTGCCCAGGAAGAGAAACACTACCCCAGTATAAGCTTCCTGCAGTGGTTCATTGATGAGCAGGTTGAAGAAGAGGCAAGCATGAGCAAGCTGTTAAACCAGGTTAAGCGTGTTGGTGAAACAGGTCACGGAATACTGATGCTTGACAGGGAATTGGCTTCCAGAACTTTTACTCCTGAAACTGAGTAAGAATTTAGCACCCGCATAGGTAAAGCCCGCCATAAAAAGGCGGGCTTACCTGTTAACAAATATATAATTTCAGGGAATGCTATTCGACCAGCAGGATGGCGTAGCGGTTCATTTCTTCATCGTAGTTACGCAGAACTTTAATCGGGTAACCGGCGCTACGCACAGTACCGAAAACGTCAACAGCCAGAGATTCCGGACCGGGGCGGGCATCATCCTTGTTTACACAGGTAGTTCTTTCGCCGGTGCAGGTGGAGCAAAGGCGGCACTCGTCCATAAAGAGCATAAAAGACTTGTGATAGCCAGACCAGAATACTTCCCTTTCCAGCTTGATCAGTTCCCTGCTCAGTTCCCTGCTCCAGGGAACACGGTCTTCAGGTTTGTCAACTGTTTTCTTGAAACGGAAGATTACAGCGTCGCTGTATTCAGAGAAGAAAGCACGGCACTCATCAACGGAAGGAACCTGGGGAGGACAGGAACCTTTTTTCCCGTAGCTGGTGCAGCCGAAGGTGCATTTAAACCGCACCCAGTGGGCAACGGTAATCTGGGAAGCCTTGATCCAGCGGAAATCGTTAAAGTTAAAGGTTTTAAATACTTTTTCCAGTTTCTCTTTGTCGCTGATTATTGTCATCCTCCTTAAGCTTAACTTTAAAACCTTTGGCCGCTGTCTATACTAAATAGTATTGCTGCAGTTTTCCCTGCTAACCCATTACCGGTTCCGTCACAGGTAATGGCAGCGGCTCAGCAGCAGGGTTATAATAGCTTCTTAATTAAATATCAACAATATTTAGCAGAAACCTACAAAGGTACTGCTTCGACAGGTGTTAAAGAAATCCTGCAGACATTAGTAATAGCATAACAACAGCTGTTATAATAAAATAAATGATAGTGGAGGTTTGATCTAAATGAAAATGATGAAGGGAATGCTGATAGCCCTGGCGCCGGTAACGGCCTTTTCAATTTACCTTTACCGCCTCGATGCACTGCTGTTGATTTTGGTAAGCGTAGCGGCAGCGGTTGGGTCTGAAGCACTGTTTCAGTATATAGCAAAGAAACCGCTGAAAATAAAAGATTTAAGCGCAGTAGTAACGGGCCTGCTGCTGGCCCTTACAGTTTCACCATCCCTGCCCCTCTACGTGGTTGCAGCAGGCGCTGTTGTTGGGATTGTGATTGGCAAGCAGGCCTTCGGCGGTTACGGTAAAAACATATTTAACCCTGCCCTGTTTGGCAGACTATTTATCATCTATGCATTTCCCGGCACCATGTCACCATGGCTGACTCCCATTGATATGGTAAGCACGGCTACGCCGCTGATGATTATCCGTTCAGAAGGAACAATTACCCCCATTGCTGATTTATTCATCGGTATTATTCCCGGCAGCCTGGGAGAGTCTTCAGCCCTGCTGCTGTTACTTGGCGGAGGTTACCTGATCTGGAACAAGTATGCCAACTGGCGTATTCCGGTTTCCGTGCTGGCAGCAGTTATTATTATTGCCCTTGTTACCGGTGAAAATGTGCTATTCCATCTTTTTTCGGGAAGTTTACTGCTTGGCGCTTTATTCATGGCAACCGACCCGGTAAGTTCGCCAAAAACCCAGACCGGGCGTTACATCTTCGGCTTCGGAGTCGGGGTAATAATTATGGCCATGAGATTATGGGGATGGCTGCCTGAAGGTACTACTTTCGCTATTAT
>SKWE01000056.1 GCA_007129055.1 Syntrophomonadaceae bacterium | reverse complement strand
TTGGAGAAGGATACAGAAGAACCATGCTTGGGATGGCAATTTCGAAACTTTGTTACGAAACCTTGATTACGAAGGGGCTGCAGGCTAAGATTGATTTCGAGAATGGTTGCTGTACGGAAACTGTAGAAGATGTTATTGAAGCGAACATATTGTTAAGTGGATTAGGTTTTGAAAATACCGGTTGTGCTGCTGCTCATGGGATACATACAGGATTGACTGCCTTGCCGCAGGCAAGCCCGTATTACCATGGTGAAAAGGTTGCATTTGGCACGATTTGTCAATTGGTTCTTGAGAAAAGATCATCAGAACTGTTAGAAGAAGTAATCGGTTTTTGCTTAAGCGTGGGGCTTCCGGTTACCCTTGAAGATTTGGGGATTGAAGATAAAGAAGAAAATATTAAAGTAATTGTAGAGAAGGCAATTAGCGACATAGTTTCAGAGCCATTTGACTTGACTGAAACTATACTCTTCAATGCGATAAAAGGTGCAAATGAAATAGGGGTGAGGCATAAAGAAAAGCGATATAGGGTTCAGAATTAGCTGTCTTGTTATAGGTTTTTCTACTGCTGACAGTAATTAGTATAATAGTTATTCTTCAACTTCCAGCTAGTTTTCCCCTGTTGTATGAAACATTAATTCTAATTGCGGTCTTTTAAAGGAATATAAGAAGAGCGCTCAGAAACAGCTTTGTAAGCAGGTCTGATAATTTTGTTTGCATTGATTATCTCCTCCAACCGGTGAGCAGACCAACCGGCAATTCGGGCAACTGCAAACAGCGGGGTATATAATTGTAGCGGCAGGTCTAACATGTTATAAACAAAACCACTGTAGAAATCGACATTTGCGCTTACACCCTTATAAATTTTGCGCTTCTTTCCTATTATTTCCGGACCCAGTCTTTCTACCAAAGAGTAAAGCTCAAATTCCTCAGTACGACTCTTTTCTTTAGATAGGCTTTCTACATATTTCTTAAATACATTTGCCCGGGGGTCAGAAAGAGAATAAACAGCATGTCCCATACCGTATATTAATCCTGTACGATCAAAGGCTTCCTTGTTTAACAGTTTTACAAGGTAATCAGCAACACTTGATTCATCGTTCCAATTCTTAATGGTCGCTTTCATATCCTCAATCATTTGTACAACCTTGATATTGGCGCCTCCATGTCTCGGACCTTTAAGTGACCCCAGCGCAGCTGCAATAACTGAGTAGGTATCTGTGCCTGAAGAGGTGACCACATGTGTTGTAAAAGTTGAATTGTTACCACCACCATGTTCGGCATGCAGAATTAGAGCTATATCTAAAATCTTTGCTTCAAGCTCAGTATACTTTTTGTTCGGCCTGAGCATACGTAAGATATTTTCAGCTGTAGAAAGTTCAGGTTTTGGGGGATGAATATAGAGGCTTTTATTATCATGGTAGTGACGGTATGTTTGGTAACCATAAACAGAAAGCAGGGGGAATAAAGCTATTAGCTGTAATAACTGGCGCAATGCATTTGGCAGTGAAGTGTCATCTGCAGAATTATCATAAGAGTACATAGTTAAAACACTGCGGGCAAGTGTATTCATCATATCCTGGCTGGGAGCTTTCATAATAATATCACGAACAAACCCTGTGGGAAGTGTTCGGTAATCTGCAAGGATATTGGAAAAATTAGTCAACTCATGGACGCCTGGCAGCTGACCAAATAATAACAAGTAAACTACCTCTTCAAAACCGAAACGGTTTTCTCTTTTCAACCCATTTACTATTTCTTCTACATCAATACCACGATAAAACAGTTTACCTTCACAAGGATGCTCTTCCCCATTTTCTTTTATGGACGATACAATTTCAGATATCTCAGTTAAACCTGCCAAAACACCTTTACCGCTTATATCACGAAGACCACGTTTTACATCAAACTGATCATATAGTAAAGGGTTAATATTGCTATTAGCTTCACACAAGGCAGAAAGCTTTGTTAATTCAGGACTTATTCCTAAGATCTTCTTGTTCATTATTTTCGGTCACACCTTTCTATTTTTAGCCATACCTATTTGTTTGTTTTGCTATCCGGGGTGAATAAAGGATGAAGTTGACCTTATACTTGAATCGTAACATAATATTGTTCTTGTGAAAATATTTATATCAGAGCAAGATCCTTGTTCAGTTCATGGTCTTATATTAACTGGCGTATTGGCTGCCGTCTAAACAAATATCTGTGATAGGGAAAAAGCAAAGTAGTTTTGAGCAACCATTTTAAACTAGACTGCTTTGTTTTGCACAATACCTCTTAATAATCTTCCCAGTATATCCGAACCGGTGATCACTTTTTTCTCTTCGCCCCAGAAAAGAATTATATCTTCATCTATAACATCATCTTCACTATGCTCAGGATTCACCTTGAGCCGTGGGACGACCTGGCCCAGGGTTACCTGTTTATCCCTGACAATAATTGGTCTATGGCAATAGAAGTAAGGATTAAAGCTATCAGATACAAATAAAACGCTTCGGATAAACCTATCTGCATTTAACACCATTTTCGGTTCATCATACAAGTCACTCAGAATAATCCACTTTTTTACAGAAAAAGATATTTTTACCAGGAAGTCATCATCCGGGTCAGGTTTTACTTCAGGAAAAACAGGTTTGCCATTTTTAAACTCTAATTTCAAAATGCTGTCAGGATCAATTATTTCCCCTTCCTCACAAAGAGGAAGGTCGTCTATGGTCAAAAAATTCATAGCCCCCTTGCCTTCCATCTTCTCAATGTCAGTTTCACGAGATACCATGTGCATTTCAATTAATGCGTGCAAATCCTGCTCCTCAAAGTAGGTAATTGCCTCTTTGCCGAGCCAATTATCTAAAATCAGGGCAGTTGGTTTGGCAACGACAAAAAGCATCACCTGGTAAAAGCGCAATAAAGGCGAAAGCAGTGAAGCAACTTTGAGTGCATGTCTTGAAAAATATGCCTGTGGGATTATTTCCCCAGCAATTGTGATAACAACGGTAGAAAAAAGAAAAGCCATAACTCCGGTTAAAACTGAACCAGATAGCAATGCAAGCAGAACATTTACGGAAACATTTGCCCAGAGTATGGTAACAAGTAGAAAATTTGAATCTCTTCTTAAGGCGAGAACACGTTCAGCATGCTTATTGTTTTTCCCGGCTTCCATTTCCAGTCGCAACTTGCTTATACTAAAAAAAGCCAGGTTTAAACCTGACAACATTGCAGATTGAGATAAACATAAAACAATTCCAATCCAGGTAAAAAGAATCATTTTCAGTCCTCCAATTTTTAACTTAACAATTCTAAAATGGCAACTTATTCATGTGTTTGCAACAATCCTGCTTTGATGACCATTTTAAAATATTTTGAGCATACAGTTATTTTCCTATCTCATTTCTTATCTACCTGTTTTTTGCATAATTCATACTGGAACCGGCTATAAGTTGTTCGGTAAAACCCGGTAACAGACGGTGAGTAATAAGGAGCAGCTTGCCTTCAAGGGAAGGGATCACTTCCCTGCGGCGCTTCCCTGCCGCCCGTATTATGCTTTCTGCTGCCTTTTCTGGAGTTGATGCGGGAATTTTTGCAGCTTTTTCGCCCAACTCTTTCAGGTATGTTTCTGTGCGTACTGCGCTTAAATAGATAGTTGTTACTGTCACACCGGTGCCAAGCATTTCTACCCGCAGTGTGTTTAAAAAGCCACGCATAGCATGCTTGGAGGCGTTGTAGCCGGCTGTTCCCGGCAGGCCGATTATTCCTCCCATGCTGCAAACCCCCACGATACGTCCTTTTTGTTCCGTGATGTAAGGCAGAGCGTAATGCAGGCAGTAAACCAGGCCATAGTAATTAAGCTGGATTTCCTGATTGATAAAACCAATATTGGAGTAAGAGGAAAAGTAGCCGGTATTTCCACTGCCGGCGTTATACAGCAGGGTATCAATCCTGCCAAATTCCTGTACAGTATCTCTGACCAGTTTAAGACATGCTTGTTCCCTGGTGATATCTGTTACAACTACTTTCACCTTGACGCCTTTTCTTTTACATTTCTCAGCAACCTGGCACAACTGGTTTTCACTGCGGGCAGCAAGGACCAGTTGAGCACCCTGCTCTGCCAATCTATATGAAAGCTGTTCACCAATGCCGCGGGAAGCACCAACCAGTACCACTACATTATCTTTAAATGTGCTCATCTAAGCAGCCCCGGACCGGTTTTAATAAAACGCATCAGGTCCTTTGCCTTGCCGGGGGTAACAGCATTTTGTAAATCTTCTTTAATATCTTGTAGTGATCCCATTAATTTGGCTCCTTTAAAAATCAAGTAGTTTTTAACCTGCACCTGTAAAAGTGTTACTGTGAGCAGGTAGTTTTCGCAGTTAAGGTTGTAATTATTATAAAGGAGCAGGACAGGATATGTCGAACTATTTATTGTGTCTCCAAATTATTGGAGGGGTGATAGCTATGCAGAAAAGGAAACTGGGGAAAACAGGCTATTCAGTTTCAATCTTCAGCCTCGGCGGCGAATCAACGCTCGAAAGGGTTGACCGTGTTGCCGAAGCGGAAAAGATCATCAACCGGGCCCTCGATCTGGGGGTTAACTACATAGATACCGCTCCTGCTTACGGGATGGGAGGCAGTGAAAGTAACATCGGCCGGGTAATGTCCTACCGCCGCCGGGAAGTTTTCCTGGCCACTAAAACCGGGAATCGCACATATGATGGTACAATGCGCCAGGTTGAGAAGAGCCTGGCCCATCTGCAGACTAACTATTTAGATCTATACCAGCTTCACGATATGCAAACCAGGGAAGACCTTAAGCAGGCGCTTGCTGAAGACGGGGCCATTAAAGCTTTGGAACAACTGAAAAGCGAGAAGGTAATCCGTAATATGGGGATAACCGGCCATAAAGACCCAAGCCTGCTTATACAGGCTATCAAAGAATATCCTTTTGACTGCCTGCTTATATCCCTGAATGCCGGTGATCCCCATTACCGCTCCTTCAAGCAGGAGCTGCTGCCAGAAGCGGTTAAACAAAACCTGGGTATTATTGCCATGAAAGTAACAGCAGTGGGCCGTATTTTCCGTAATGAAGGCATAACAAAAATGGAGCAGGCTTTCGGCTATACTTTATCTCATCCGGTCAGTACAGCTATTATTGGCATTTCAACCATGGCCGAGATAGAAGAAAATGCGCGCATCGCCAATGATTTTAAACCCTTTGCCGAAGAAGAAATAAAGTATTTGGAAAAATTGACCGCGCCATATGCAGAGGAAGCAAACTTTTTTAAGCATTACTGGTAGTAGTTTTGCCTGGTGTTTAAATTTAGTTTGTTGTTCTGCCAGTTATAGGGAGGGTGAAATAATGAAGGAAAGATTAAAATGGCTTATCCCGTTAATGTTATTCGTTCTAATCGTGGTAGTATACATCTGGCCAGTTTCTAAACCTCCTTTCGAAGTACTGTATGCTGATGTTGAACAGGAAACTGTTGATTCACTGGCCGCTTTCCGTGCAGCACATCCAACAAAAATAATTGAAGTAGATAATTTGTCATGGGAATACATTGTCCTGGGGCAGGGCGGGGATACAGTTGTTTTTCTTCACGGGATGACTGGCGCTTATGACATCTGGTGGCAGCAGGTGGAGGTTTTACAGCAGCAATTCCGTGTAATATCTATGACTTACCCGGCCGCAAACAGTTTGGAAGAAATGGCCGGGGGTGTGACGGCAATCCTGGAAGCAGAAGGAGTAAACCGGTTCCATGTGGTTGGTTCTTCGCTGGGCGGTTACTTTGCCCAGTACCTGGTTGCAAACTACCCTGAACGGGTTCAGAGCGCCGTATTTGCCAACACTTTTCCTCCCAATGACCTGATAGCTGAGCAAAATAAGGTTGTGGGGTTTCTTCTGCCTTACCTGCCGGAATGGCTGATCATGAATGTATTCAGCGGCAGTATCCGTGAAAGTGTCTATCCCACTTCGGAGTATTCTGATCTGGTATTAGCTTATGGGTTGGAGCAGACGAATGGAAGGATGAATAAAAGGCAGATAATCGGCAGGTTTTACTGCGTGGTTGATCCTTTTAATGTGCCTGATACAGATGCACTGGATATACCGGTGATGATCATCGAATCTGATAACGATCCGCTGGTTGATCCTGTTTTAAGATCAGAGTTGAAGGCTACTTACCCCACGGCTGCTGTGCATACATTTGAAGGGGCGGGACATTTTCCCTACCTAAACCGTTCTGATGAGTACACCAGTCTTATTGAACAGTTCTTCTTGAAATCAAACCTGGAGATACAATAATTATTACTTAAAACGAAAGGAGCGGATCTTAGTGCCGGTAGAGATGGTTAACCTTTTAATCAAGTATGAGAAAGCAATAGCCCGGTTTTACGCTGTTTGCGCTAACAATTATCC
>SKWE01000169.1 GCA_007129055.1 Syntrophomonadaceae bacterium | reverse complement strand
TGAGAGGAGAGTGAAAAATGACTGAAAAATATAAGTTAGTAATAATAGGCGGAGGGCCGGGAGGCTACCTTGCAGCCCTGCGGGCCGGTTCCCTGGGCTTAAAAGTAGCAGTGATCGAGAAGGATACCCTTGGTGGTGTCTGCCTTAACCATGGCTGCATACCAACGAAAGTGTTAACCCATGGCGCAGCCATGAACCGCCGCCTTAAAACGGCCGATGAATTTGGCTTTATCATTAACGATATGACATTTGAATACCCCAGGCTGCAGAAAAAGAAGCAGGCTGTTGTGCAGGAACTGGTCGAACATATTGACGAGCTAATGGCCAATAAAAACGTAGATGTATATTATGGTGAAGCTTTTGCAGAAAGTGCCAGCAGGGTTGTCATCAAGAAAACCGGCGAAGAAGATAAGGTGTTGGAAACTGAAAATGTGATTCTTGCCACCGGCAGTGACGAAATCTACCCGCCAACCCCCGGGATAGATCTTCCCGGTATTATTACCTCCAAAGAAGCTTTGGCCCTTGAAGAGTTACCCGAAACAATGGCTGTTATCGGCGGCGGGGTAATTGCCCTCGAAATGGCTTCAATTTTCATAGGACTCGGGGTTAAAGTTACCATTGTCCACCGCAGCGAAAGGCTTCTGCGCCGCATGGACCTGGAAATGGTTCGCCGCCTTGCTACATATTTACGTAAAAGCGGGTTGGAAATAATGATGAACTCTCCGATCGAAGTGATTGAAAAAGAAGAAAACGGTTATAAGCTGACAGTTAATACCCGTAAAGGCCAGGAAATTGTTCAGGCGGAAAGTCTGTTGCTGGCAGTGGGCCGGAAAGCATCATTCGGTGGTCAGGACTTAGATGCCCTGGGCGTGGAATATGAAAAGGCCGGGATAAAGGTCAACAGTAAAATGGAAACATCTGTGCCGGGCATTTATGCTGTTGGTGATGCAACACTTCCTAATTATTTTCTTGCCCATACAGCTTACCACCAGGGGATTGTGGCTGCTGAAAATATAGCAGGAATAGAAGCACACTTTGATGGTACGGCCGTACCCAGCTGCCTGTTTACCGATCCGGAACTTTCCTGTGTTGGATTAAGTGAAGAAGAAGCTAAGGAAGAGGGCCTGGAAAACATAAAAACCGGTAAATTTCCCTTCTCTGCCAATGGCAAAGCTGCCACGCAGGCAGAAAGTGAAGGTGCGGTAAAAATTATAACGGCAGGCGAAAATGACAGGGTTGTCGGTGTTCATGTTCTTGGTCCTCATGCCTCGGATTTAATCCAGGAAGGAACAGTAGCAATTGCTAAAGGGCTTACGGCAAAAGATATGGCTGAAATGATTCATCCCCATCCCACCCTGTGCGAATCTGTTTGGGAAGCGGCAATGGGAATAGATAAAGCAGCATTACACTTAACGAGACGATGAAAAAACTTGGCTTAATAATTAACCCCATCGCCGGCATGGGTGGAAAAGTTGGACTTAAAGGAACCGACGGACCGGATATTGTAGAGAAAGCTAAAAAACTTGGAGCAAGTCCGGAGTCTGCCGACAAGGCAGCAACTGCCCTGCAGGTGGTTGCTAAAAATCGGGATAAATTTAAGTTATTTACCTGTCCTGGCCCAATGGGTGAAATTGCAGCCCGTAAATGTGGTTTTGACCCGGTATTAGTTGGCAGGATAAGCGAACCATCATCAGCTGAGGATACAGAAGTGGCCATCCGGGAAATGCAGGATATGAATGTTGATCTTGTTCTGTTTGCCGGAGGCGACGGAACTGCCCGAAACATCTATAATGTTTTGGGAGAGAAGGCTAAACTACCGGTCATCGGAATTCCGGCAGGAGTTAAAATTCATTCTGCAGTTTATGCTACAACACCCCGTAATGCCGGTGAACTGGCCCGTCTGTTCCTTGCTGAAGGCAGCCTGCCTCTCCGGCGGGCTGAAGTGATGGATATTGATGAAGATGCTTTCAGGCAGGGCAGATTGTCAGCTCGTCTGTATGGTTACCTGCTTGTGCCCTGTGCCGGAGACCTGATGCAGCACCTGAAAATTGGGGGTATCGGGTCTGAAGAATCAGTTTTAGAAGCAATAGCAGAGCAGGTTACAGAAAAAATGGAAGAGGATGTTGTCTATATTGTCGGCCCCGGTTCAACTACCGGGCCGATAATGCAAAGGTTGGGCCTGCAGCACACCCTGCTTGGTGTTGATATTGTCCTCAATGGCAAACTGCTTGTTGCTGATGCCAATGAAAAGCAAATTTTAGAACAGATCAAGGGAAGAAAGGCGAAGATAATTGTAACTGTGATTGGTGGGCAGGGCTATATTTTTGGCCGCGGTAATCAACAAATTAGCGCTGGAGTAATCAGGCAGGTGGGAAAGAAGAATATTATAGTGGTTGCCACACGTGAAAAAGTACTGGCCCTTGATTATGGACATCTGCTTGCCGATACCGGGGATGAAGAAGTGAATAGAATGCTCGGTGGATATATAAAGATAGTTACCGGGTACAGGGAAGAGCTGATTTACCCTCTAACTTCTTAAAGGCCTTTGGTTATAAATTATGAAGCTTGTAAACTGGAATATTACATCACTGTTTATTCCAGTTTTTTTGTAACATATTTTAACACTTAGCCGTTTTAAGTGAATTATGATAAAATATTTAAGGTGTTTTGTAAAAAGCTATAAGACAGGAGTTGTAACCATTGCAGTTACTTGAAGGGGAAAAGGAAAAGATTTTAGCCTGCGTTGATGAAGTCCTGGGCAGTAGTTCCAAAAAACAGGAAGATCTTATCCCTATTTTGCAAAAAGTGCAGGCCAAACTTGGTTATCTTCCGGGTTTAGCCATGGAAAAGATAGCTCAGGGAGTTGCTGTGCCGGCAGCAGATGTTTACGCCCTGGCCACATTCTACAACCAATTCCGCTTGAATCCTCCCGGCAAACACCAGGTTAAAGTATGCCTGGGTACCGCCTGTTACATGGTTGGCGGGGATATAACCCTTGAGTCATTTGAACGGAGAATGGAGATCAAGGAAGGAGAAACCAGTCCCGACCGGCTCTATAGCCTTGAAAGAGTAGCCTGTGTAGGCTGCTGCACCATGGCCCCTGTCGTGGTTGTTGATGAAGAAGTTGAAGGAAAGGTAACTCCGACCAGGGTTGATGGAATAATGCTTGCTCTCCAGGAGGAGAACAGGAAAAATGAAAACGAAAAAATGTCAGGGCAAGAGGCAGGCGAAGCAGAGTGAAAAAAGAAGAACTACACGAACTATATAAAAAACTAAAAGATGATGCAGAACACAAGGTCAGGCTGGGTGAAGAAAAACCCCGGGTTCTCGTTGGCACTGCTACGTGTGGTGTTGCCGCAGGCGCCCTGAAGATCAGGGATGATTTTCAGCGGGAAATTGAAAGCAAGGGTCTGGATGTAGACGTGGTTGAAGTTGGATGTATGGGGCATTGTTATGCCGAACCCCTTGCAGTTATTGCCAAACCCGGTTATCCACCAGTCTGCTATGGTTACCTGGATGACGGTTTGGTGCATCGCCTTGTTGAAGATTTTCTGGGCGGAGATGACCCCTCATATGAGTACGCTCTTGCCGCGCTGGAGCGAAATGATGTTTTCCCCACTTTTGAAGATTTCCCCAGGGGGATTTATGAACAAAAGCTTATTCTTGAAAATTGTGGATTTATAGATGCCCGCAATATAGAGAGCTATATTGCACGCGATGGTTACAGCGCCCTGGTAAAAGCCTTAAGCGAAAAACCTGGGTGGGTCCTGGATGAAGTGAAAAATGCCAACCTGAGAGGAAGAGGCGGTGCAGGTTTCCCGGCCGGTATCAAGTGGGAGGCCTGTATTAAAGCAGGTGGGTCAGAAAAATATGTTATCTGCAATGCAGACGAAGGTGATCCCGGAGCCTTTATGGATCGCAGCGTTCTGGAATCAGATCCGCACCTGGTAATTGAAGGGATGATTCTTTGTGCCTATGCAATTGGAGCCGAAAAAGGATACCTTTACATTCGGGCTGAATATCCCCGTGCTGTCAGCCATGTTGAAGCAGCCATCGGACAGGCCCGGGAAAAAGGCCTGCTTGGTTCTTCCATTCTGGGAAGCGATTTCAGTTTTGATCTCGAAGTGTTCCAGGGTTCAGGCGCTTTTGTCTGCGGCGAAGCAACAGCCCTGATTAACTCAATGGAAGGTAAAATGGGTATGCCTGAAAGCAGGCCTCCCCGCCTGGCCAGCCAGGGCTACCGGGGCAAGCCAACAGTTTTGAACAATGTTAAAACTTTTGCTTACGTGCCCATGATTATCAGCCGCGGAGCAGACTGGTTTAAAGGTATTGGAACGGAAGAAAGTCCCGGAACAGCGGTGTTTTCGCTTGTTGGAAAGGTTAACAATACAGGACTGGTTGAAGTACCCATGGGTACTACCCTGCGTCAGCTTATTTATGATGTGGGCGATGGCCTGCCAAACAACAGGGAATTTAAAGCGGTCCAAATTGGTGGGCCATCTGGCGGCTGCCTGCCTGAAGAATCCCTGGATGTTCCTATAGATTTCGATTCTCTACACGATGCCGGGGCAATAATGGGATCAGGCGGCCTGGTGGTAATGGACCAGGATGATTGTATGGTTTCTGTTTCCCGCTATTTCCTGGAATTTACCCAGCATGAATCATGCGGCAAATGCACTTTCTGTCGTATCGGCACAAAACACCTGCTTGATATCCTAACTGATATAACCAGGGGGGAAGGCGATAGTGATACCCTGCAGCACCTGGAGGAACTTGCCGAAGATGTCAGGGACGGCTCTCTCTGTAACCTGGGTAAAACTGCGCCCAACCCGGTTCTTACAACGCTAAGGTATTTCCGGGACGAATATAAAGCGCACATAGAAGAAGGACGCTGCCCGGCCCTTGTCTGCCGTGACTTAATTCTTTACTATATTGAACCGCCAAAATGCAGCAAACTCTGCAATGTATGTGTAGGAAGCTGTCCTACTGAAGCTATATTCACCAGGGAGGACGGTTTAAAGGAGATAGATCAGGAAAAGTGCGTAAAATGTGATAATTGTTTAAAGGCATGTCCCCCGGAATACAATGCGATTGTAAAACTCTCACCCCCGGTTTTACCGCCTGAAAAGGAGAAAAAAACAAAATGAGCGATACAGTTAAAATTACTATAGATGAAAAGATAATTGAGGCTAAAAAAGGCGAAAAACTGCTCTGGGTTGCCCTGCAAAATGATATTTATATACCGCACCTTTGTGCCATTAAAGAAGAAAACCGCCCGAATGCTTCCTGCCGTCTCTGTTTTGTAGAAATTGAAGGCGTTTCCAACCCTGTTACTTCATGTACCAGGAATGTTGAAGAGGGAATGGTTGTAAAAACCAGGAGCCCGGTGGTTGATCGCCTGGTGAAAACCGCTTTTGAACTCCTCATCTCTGATCACAACCTGAAATGCAGCGACTGCCCGGCGAACCGTAAGTGCGCCCTGCAAAAAATAGCAAAAGAAAGAGGTCTAAAGTTAAGGCAGAAGCGCTTTAAAACCATTGCCCGTGACTATGAGATAGATGACAGCCCTGAAGAATTTGCTTTTGATCGCAGCCGTTGCGTTTTGTGTGGTCAGTGCATCTGGGCTGACCGGGAAGAAGCCAAAGTAGGCGCTATCGGTTTTACAAACCGCGGCATTAAACGTGTTGTAACAACTTTTGAGGAAGCCCCCCTGGCAGAATCGATTTGCACCCAGTGTCTGATGTGTGTAGAAGCCTGCCCGGTAGGAGCCCTTTATTACAAAAAATAGCTAGTTATACTTTTTTAATTGGTGTTTTACTTATGCTGGCCTGCTGAAGATCCTACCCAATAAGGGTATCTATATGAAGCAGCTGTTTCTGCCATAACTGTTTCTGTGTCGTATCTTCTTTAGTTAATTCCGCACCTTTAACCGTTGCATCATGATCCATGGTAGAGTGGGCTTCAATACAATCATTATGACAATGTTTGTCGTACAGTAGTTTAATATTGGTACCTTAAAGAATTCCTGGAGGAAATTGTGTGATAACAATTGCCACCATAAATAACCTTACCCACAGGGAACGCACAAGTGAAGATGCCTATCACGAGCAGCTGCTTGTAAACGATGAGCTGGCCTATTACTACTTTAATAATGATTACAGCACCTTACTGTTTGGATACAAAGAGAGTAAGTTCTTGTTAGGCGGCCTAATTTCACGGGACGAAATCATTAGAATGGCAGAGAGCATGGAATATATAGAATAATTTTTTAAGTAATATAGATTTTTTTGTAATAAATCGCCTCCCTTGTTCGTTATACAAATAAAGGCCAAGCTGGGAGTGATAACCTTGAGTGAAAATGGCAAGCTTTCTGTATTACAGTAACCTTTGGCGCGATTATCTTAATAACCTTATTCT
>SKWE01000064.1 GCA_007129055.1 Syntrophomonadaceae bacterium | reverse complement strand
GTTTTGAAAGAACAGGTCCGTGAGCAGGGCCATACCTGCCGGGTCGGTGGAGAAGAATTTGCAATCATTCTGGCTGATACCAGAAAAGAAGAGGCAGCAAAACTGGCAGAAAGTATCCGGCGGGCTTTTTCTGAAGAAATATTTACTTTTAAACCGGGTGAAAAACTAAATTGCACTATCAGTTCGGGGGTTGGACAGTTAAGGCCAGGTGAAAGTAACGACAACCTCTATGACCGGGTCGATAAAGCTCTTTACAAATCCAAGTTCCTGGGACGAAACAGGGTAACGCTATCAGCTTGAGATACTAGAGGGGTTTATCAGGAATAATCAGGGTATGTTTGCCCTCGCAGCAGGTCTGAATTTTAACCCTGTAAACCGGCTCTATGTTTTCTGGCGCTAAAACTTCTTTCCCACCGGCAGCAAAAACTTTTCCTTCCTGCAGCAACACCAGGCTGCTGCAGTAGCGAGAAGCAAGATTAAGATCGTGTATGGCAACCACTGAAGAGGTCCCTTCTCCAGCCAGGTGCTTTACAAGGTCCATCACTTCAAGCTGGTGCCGCAGGTCAAGGTAGCTTGTCGGCTCATCAAGCAAAAGCACCTGCGGTTCCTGGGCTATAGCCCGGGCAATTAAAACTTTTTGTCTTTCCCCACCGCTGATCGAACCAATCTCACGCATGGCAATCGACTCAAGCTTTAGCGATTCAACAATCTGCGAAACCTTTTCCAGGTCTGATGATGATGGTTTCCAGTTCAAAAATGGCTTTCTACCCATCAGGATGGCATCAAAAACAGTAACCGGAAAACGCGACTCTTCGCGCTGTGGCACATAGCCGATAAAACGGGCCATCTCTCGCATGGAAAAGCGGTTTATTTCCTTTCCATCAAGCAAAATGCTTCCGCTTTTTGGCTTTAAGATCCGGTCTATACATTTTAGCAGGGTGCTTTTCCCCGAACCATTGGGGCCAATCACGCCAAGCACTTCACCTTTCCCCACTTCAAGTTGAATATCCTGTAAAACAGGGTGGCTGTTGTAGCTGAAGGATAAATCATTGATTTTAATAATCACCAGTAACCCCTCCCTTTAACAACCAGGTAAATGAACAAGGGAGCGCCCATGAAGGAAGTAAGAATCCCAACCGGCAGCACAACCGGAGCTATAACTGTTCTTGCCAGAGTATCGGCGCCGAGCAGCAGCAAACCACCGGTAATTGCTGAAAGCGGCAGGAGATAGGTTTCATTGCCCCCGATAAAGCGGCGGACTATATGCGGTATCACAAGACCAACAAAACCGATAATGCCGATAAAGGAAACTATAACAGCTGTCAGAAGCGAAGATAAAAGCATCCCTATAACCCTTGTCCTCTCTACATTTACACCCAGGCTTTTTGCCGTCTCGTCACCCGCTTTCAAGGTGTTATAGTTCCAGCTGTTTATAATAAAGTATACAACAGCAGGAAAAGTAACAGCACTGATCACAGCAAGGTCATTCCAACCGGCCTTACCCACATCGCCAAAAGTCCAGAAAACTATGGCTGCTATCCTGACCTGGTCTGAAAAATACTGGATAAAAGTTGTACCCGCTGTAAATAGCGAACCGAGAGCCACCCCGGTCAGGATCATAGTTTCCGGGGTGGCTCCTTTTAGCTGGGCCAAAATTAGGATTACAGCAGTAGCTACCAGCGAACTGGCGAAAGCACAGATCGTAACCAGGTAAGGGTTGTTGATTATTATAGATGCTTCAGCGGCACTGGAAGTCATCGTTCCCGCACCGAGGAAACCCAGGGCAACAGCAGCGCCGAATGCCGCCGCACTCGATATTCCGAGGGTAAATGGCGATCCAAGAGGGTTGCGGAGAATGCTCTGCATAGCCGCTCCGGCAATCGATAACCCGGCCCCGGAAATAATAGCCGTCAGAATGCGGGGCAAACGAATATTCCAGATTACATGGTGCGCCGTAGAATCCAGGTCGCGCATCAAAAGGATATTAACTACTTCGGCAACCGTCAGGCGGTATGATCCTACTGCTATAGCGTAAAGAATAGCAGCGGTTAACAAGGCCGCAACAACTGCGCCGAATACTAGTTTCAGATAAATATTCTTATGATACTGTTCCAGGACAGTCCGGTTCTCCATGCTATCATTTACTCCTTCACACCATTAATGCTTCCAGTCTCACCGCACCCAGGACTGGCTAAAGCTATTGCCTTACCAGGATGGCAGCTGTCTAATTAATACTCAACCTTTCATACGGGCCGTGCACTTCAACCATCTCATCAAGGACAGAAACTCCAAGGAATAGCCGGTATACCTCATCTGCTTTTTCCTCAAAATCAATGTCAGCAAAATGCTCCGGGTATATTGTGGAGCCTACATAGTACGCATTTACCAGTACGGTTTCATGGTTTGTATTGGTCCAAATCTTCGGATGGATACGATAAATGTTTCCGTTTTGAACTGCTTTTAAACCAGAAAACTCAGGAGCGCTTAGATCTTCAATCGCCTGTTCAAACCCGGTAGATTCAAGGAATATGTAATCGGGATCCCAAAGCAGCAATGCTTCTTTATCGATAAAAGCATTCTCTTCTCCCAGTTCTGCGGCAACGTTTCTGGCATGAATAAAATCGAATGCCGTATACATAGACGATGTTGATACTATACCGTGTGATCCGGCCCAGGCTTTACCGCCCACGTAGACGGTAGGTTTATCTTCCTCCGGTATTCCCGAGGTCCTGGAATTAAGGTCTGCTATGACATCTTCAATTCCGGCGATCAACTCTTCCGCACGCTCCTCACGATCAATGACCGCGCCTAAAATTCTAAGTGATTCCAACACATAGTCTTTATGAGCTGAAAAACTGACATAGGGCCTGACTATGACTAAAGGAATGCCAACCTTTTCGGCCAGCATCTCATGTTCAAAGAAGTCGAACCCGTCAGCTGTCTGGGTAGCAACCATTATATCAGGATCTACAGCAATTATCGTTTCTGCATCTTCAGCGCTGATTACAGGAATATCAAAAACAATATCCCTGATCGCCATATTCCAGGGGGAACGCAAAGGCTCTCTTTTTTCACTTTCCCGGACCCCTGATATCATCTCTGCTGCATCCAGATAGACCAGAAAACGATGGGCACAGCCACAAAGCGTAGCAACAGACTCGATATTTTCCGGAATTTCAACCCTATTTCCGGCCATATCGATTATTACCAGGGGGCCTTCCTCTTCTTCAACAGCTGCTTCTGTTTCTGGTTCCTCCCCCACATCTGCCGGTTCTTCCACACCTTCACCGCAACCAATGGGGAAGACAAATAATACCGCGAGTAAAAGGGTAATGATAATAAGCTTCCAACCCGGCTTTCCAAACTGCATTTCTATCCCTCCTGTTTATAGTTTTTACGCATTCAATCCGTATTACAAGCCTCCAGTTAGACAGGCTTTATTATTCTTTTTCCTTAGAGGTTTTCCATGTTACAACCCCAAGACAAGCCTCCATTTTTCTCCTGAAAACTCCATCTTCAGCATTTTTCTTAACATAATCTTTAATAATATCTTTTATTTCAGGGCTTATATCGATATAAAGCCAGAACAGGCGGGCCAAACTTTCAACTGCCTCTTCTACAGTTTCCTCGTTACACCATTCAGTGTCGATAAAACGAATTGAGGGGAAATAGCCCAAACTGTAAAGCAGGTTAAAGGGGTAGATAACTGAAGCCATACCGTATCCGGGATCAGCTTCTTTGAAAATCAATTCCCACAACTCGCTGCGAGCCCGGTTCTTTCCGTTATCAGCCCAAAATATAAGGCAGCACTTTTCTCTCGAGGCCCGGTTCATTGCTTCCAATGTGGGGTAATCTGAAACGGCCTCTGTCATTGAAGCAAATACCAGGTCGTATTTATTAATCATCTGCTCCCGTTCAAGATCAATTTCCTCCCACAGACGATGCATAACTTCAATATTATCAATCCCCAGCTGTTCGACTTTTTTCTGCAGTTGTTGACACATGCCGGCAGCGCCATCTAAAGCTGTAACACTGCGGCAGATTTCTGCCAGGGGCAGCGAATAATTACCCGGCCCACAACCGATATCAAGCAAGTCAGTATCGGGTGTTAAAAATTTTTCCGCCTGTAGTATCTTAATAACTTTTTGAACCCTGGGACTCTGTTTGGCTGAAGAATGAACCTGGTCGTATTTAGGGGCAAAATGATTCCAGTACTCAATCATTTCTGCACTGCTTCTGATCATTTTTTTCTTTGAAACACTTCTTTCGCGGGCCTCTTCCCAGGCTTTTATCCAATGCTCGGGTTTTATTGTTCCGTTTTCAACTTTTAACACTACATCACCTCAAAGGAGTAACACGTATATCTATCATCAACCACCTACGTGTTACCTTTCTTTGTTCTCGTGCCACTACATTATAAGCACTTTTCCCCTGCAAGTCAAATTGAAGTATCACCTCGTTCGATAGCAACCTTTGAAGCATCATATCAGCATGATTCATGGCATAACCACTTGCCGCTATTTCACCTTGTTCTTCTCTTGTCCTCATGGTGCTAAAACATTTCATGAAAATGCTAAAACCACAATTTTATTAAACCGGCTGCATAACAGATGCACTCTATTATATGATCATGATAGAATAATCGCAGGTAGTTTAATAACCTTCAAGAAGAAAACGAAGGGTTGGATTTGATGATTATAGCAGTTGTCCATGGTTACCTCTTACGGGGAACAGGAAGCAATCTATATGTATCTAATCTTTGCCGTACCTTTTGTCAGCAGGGACACCAAGTGCTGTTATTTAGCCAGGAAGAAGAAACTGAAGCATTTGATTTTATATCCAGCGACGAAATCTTCGAAGCAGAAAACCGAAAGAGCTCAGTATATTTTAAGCGAAACACCGCCTATCCCGGGTCCTGTAAGCATTACCGCCCCAACCTATCAGCAATGCTGCCTGTTTATGTTTATGATCACTACCCCGGCTTTGAAGTAAAAGAGTTCACCACCCTCGATCAAAAAACGCTTGAAAACTATATTGAAAATAATCGCACAGCCCTGGAAACTGTTTTCAGGCAGATCAGTCCGGATCTGGTTATCAGCCAGCATACTATTATGCAGCCCGTCTATTCTTCACGGGCCCTGTCTGGCTCCAACAAGCGAAATACCAGGCACCTGGCGACTGTCCATGGAAGTGCCCTGAACTTCTCCGTCCGTAAAAGCGATCTCTTACGGCAATACGCTCTTGAAGGTATAAACAGTATCGATGGGCTTGTTTTTGTTAGCAGTCATTCACGCGATGATTTTATTAACTACTTTTCTGATCTTGCCAACCTTGAAGAAAAGTGCCATGTAAATTTTGCCGGAGTTAACACTAAGCTTTTTCAACCCCTGAAAAACCGTAAAGAAAAAAAGGGAAATATTGATGAGCTAAAAAAGCTGCTGGTTAAAAAAGCTGCAGATAAACCGGGTGGTAAAAACAGCAAGGTAAAAGCTGGGTTCCAGGAAAAGCTAAGATCAACAGAAAACGCTGCGGATGTAGGCAAACTAATATCTGCCGCCCAGGATCAAAGCGATATCTGGGCCCCTGATCAGGATGCAGCTGACAACTTGGCCGAAATAGACTGGATGAATGAAAAAGTTGTTCTCTACTACGGCAAGTATCTCTGGACAAAGGGCATCCACCTTTTGCTGGCAGCCATGCCCCTGGTGCTGGAAAATCACCCTCGTGCCCGATTAATCTTGGTGGGCTTCGGTGCCGCTAGGGAATACTTAGAAGCCCTTGTCGGACTGCTTGATCAGGGCCGAATTGAACTGGCCCTTGAGATGCTTAAAAGGCCGGACTCTTCTGATGGGGATAAAGCAAACCATGGTCTTTATCATGATGGGCTGTCCAGTTTGCTATCTGATGATCAAACGGCCGACCGTTACCTAAAGGCCTGCAAAGATAAAATCGGTCAACAGATCACTTTCACTGGAATCATGGACCATGAACAGCTCAGGCTTCTGATACCCTGCGCTGATGTTACCGTTGCCCCCTCTATTTTCCCTGAATCCTTTGGTCTGGTAGGTGTCGAGGCTCTGGCCTGCGGAGTTTTGCCTGTGCAAACATACCATTCAGGCTTTGCAGATGTGGTTGATATCTATGAAAAAAGCTTCCGGGATTTTTTTGCTGCAGCTGGAATTAAACGTCTCACCTTAGATGAAAACCTTATTCCCGGCCTGGCCGATAATATAAATACTGTACTAACTTACCTGGAAGGGATACCTGAAGATGAAAGGGTTGACCTGGCCCGAAAGGCTCACAAATTGGCGGAAGAGCATTTTTCCTGGGACAATATCGCTAAACACTACCTGGGTTTATTAAATTAGAGAAAAGTTATGAGACGTTATGTTTGGCTTGCCAATAATTTTCATTGTGTCCCGAAATTATT
>SKWE01000183.1 GCA_007129055.1 Syntrophomonadaceae bacterium | reverse complement strand
GCACCGACCGAACCTTTTTCAGGCACCACTGGATGAACTTTTTTGTTCAGCATCTCAAGCATTGTTTCTACCAGCAGCGGCCTGACACCGGAAAAGCCTGAAGCGAGGGAATTAGCCCGCATTAGCAGCATGGCCCTTACCACTTCTTCGGGCAGCGGTTCACCCACCCCTGAGACACAGCTGACAACAAGGTTGTACTGCAGCAGGTCTATTTCATCTTCGCTGACAGATACATTGCTGAGTTTCCCAAAGCCGGTATTAACTCCGTAAACAACTTTTTTTTCGGCAAGGATTGATTCAATTAATTCGCGGGACTGGATCATTTTAACCCGGGCTTCCCCGTCAAGCTCAACTTTTTTATATTCCCGCGCCACCCGGACAACTTCTTCCAGGGTTAAACTTGTGCCGTCCATTTTTATAGTCATCTATATTCACCTCATCGTGGTTGGTTGGCTGATTTGTTTATTGAAGCAGGTTAGTTTCAATAAACTGATCCGCCGAAAAATCATGCACCTGCACATAGAAACGGACCATTTCCTCCATCGCCTCCAGTGGCACCGGGCCAACCAGTTCAGAAGATGCAACAGATAAACCGTAACGGGAAGCTTCAGAACGGACTGCTTCCATCACCATATGAATGGGCGTTTCACGGTAATTAGTAAGGTTCATAGAAACCTGGACCATGCCCTTATCGCTTAGATTTACCCCTATAGCCCTTACATAGCGCAGGCCGCCATTCATATGCCTGACCCGCCTGGCTATGGAATTCGCCAGTTCTATATTATCCGAATTAAAATTAACGTTGAAAGCGATCAGCGGCAGCCTGACCCCTACTGCAGTGGCGCCGGCTTTGGCATTAAAAGTGGCCGGCCCTTCATCCGGGGCCCAGGCAGGATCTTTCAGTTTATCCTGCAGCGCTTCGTACTGCCCTTTTCTAACCTTAACCAGGTTTTTTCTATCTGCAGATGTGGCAGCATCTTCATAGTAGTATACGGGAACACCTTTGCTGCCCAGGTAGCGCCCAAACTGCCTGGCGATTTCAACTGCCTCTGCGGTTTCAATATTCCTGACCGGGATAAAGGGCACTACGTCTACAGCGCCCATCCTGGGGTGATCGCCTTTATGCACAGTCATATCTATACCGGCAATACTGACATCGGCAAGTTTCTTTGTTGCTTCCAGAACCATTTCCGGCGGACCCAGGTAGCTGAATACCGAACGGTTATGATCCATATCCGAAGAAATCTCCAGCAGTTTAACTTCAGCAGTGGAGCGGACAGCTTCAGCCGCTTCCCCAATTAATTTTTCATTTTTCCCTTCGCTGATATTTGTTACAGACATTAAGACTTTCATTTTATTGCACCTCTTTCGTAAAGTGTTATTAAATTTTCACCCTGGTATAGGCAGGGTTAGAGATCCTTTTGCAGTTCGTCAAGGAGACCTTTAAACTGGTGCAGGGCTGCCGGATCTTTGATGGAAGGAAGATTGATTTCAACATTAGCCAGGCAGCCTTTCAGGCCTGTTTCAGCCAGGCCCAGAGCCACATCAAGATCGGAAGCAGCAGCCGGGTTAGACTTACCAACCAGCATTTTAGCCAGTTCAAACACTCGCCTGCATTTCTCACCGTTTCCAGCCGGCACCCTTGCCGCGGTAATAAAACCCTTTTCAATCATTTCAGCCCGTTTAGCTTTTTCCATATCGCTGTTTTTTGGAAGGCCGTATGCTTCTTTAACCCGGGCGAAAGCTTCAATATCTTCCCCTGCACCTTTTAACAGCTCTTCTTTTAAGCTGTCAGCTTCGGCGGCCAACTGATCCAGCTTTTCAGGGGGCAGGCCATACTCTTTTTTCAGTGAAAGTTTAGCCACCATGGCGACCAGTGCAGCAGCCATTGCCCCGGCCAGGGCGGAAGCCGAGCCGCCTCCGGTCGTAAAATCTCCTGAATCAAGAACTTTTTCAAATGCTTCGTTATTCATTAAACCATTCCTTTCTAAACTGCCAGGTAGCCCTGGTCGGGCAGGTGATCAATTACCAGCGTTCCTTTTTTAATCACTTTTTCTACCACGTTGCCGCCCAGCCTGTAGACAAGGTGCTCAAAGCAGGGTATATCCCAAACCTGGATATCGGCATATTTTCCCACGGAAAGTGAGCCGTAATCTTTTTCCAGGCCAAGGGCTTTCGCACCGCCAAGCGTTGCGGCGATCAGCGCTTCCGCCGGGCTCATCCTGTAAAGCCGGCAGGCCAGGGCTAATACAAACTGCATCGATTCAGTCCAGCAGCCGGGGCAAAGATTGGTTGCCAGCGCCACCGGCAGGTTTTCTGCTTTCATGGCCGGGTAGTTGAAAGGTTGCGGATGCCGCACGGCAAAATCAAGGGCGGGCATCAGAACACCAACCACATTAGCCTGTGCCATTTTTTTCATCGCCGGCACGGGAGTGTAGTTCAAATGATCGGCAGAAACCATTTTCATCTCTGCCGCCAGGTCTGATCCGCCAATATATGAATAAGCATCAGTGTGGATCTTAGGTTCAAGGCCGTAGTCCTGGCCGGCTTTTAAAATCATTTCCGATTCTTTTACCGAATAGTGGCCATCATCGCACCAGATATCACAAAACCGGGCCAGGCCCAGTTCAGAAACCTGCGGAATCATCTCGCTTATTAATAGATCCATATAGCGCTGCCGGGGCAGATCATCAGGCCAGCCGTGGGCGCCCAGGAAGGTGGAAATAATATCTACGGGAGAATATCTGTCCAGAAGCCGGTTGACTTTCAGAATTTTGATTTCAGATTCGGATGAAAGGCCGTACCCGCTTTTACTTTCCAAGGTTGTAGTCCCGGAAGCAAGCATTCTTTTTAGCCTTGATTCCGCTGCCAGGTATAGTTCTTCCTCGGAGGCTTTCCTGGTCTGGCCCACGGTTACCATAATCCCGGTTTTAATGCCTCTCATTTCCAGCTCTTTCGGGTCATCAATTGTCAGGCGCGCTGCATATTCTTCCACCCTTGAACCGCCGAAAACAAGGTGGGTATGACAGTCTACAAACCCGGGGGCAACTACCTTGCCGGCAGCATCAATCACCCTGGTTAGTTCCCCGTCAACGAGCGGTGCAACTTCGCCTTCCTGGCCCAGGGCAATGATCCTCTCACCCTGGATTGCCAGCCAACCATTTTTTACTACTGTTAGTGTTTTTCCATCTTCTGACCCGGTGACCAGTTCGGCCGCGTTTGCCAGAACAAGATCAGCCGCTTCCCTGTTCATCTATAATTTACTCCTTTAGCTGTTTATTTTATACCGCTATTCGAGGTCTTTCGGGCCGAAGGTTGCCTGCGGTGTCCACCAGAGGGGAACCTTGATGCTTTCACCGGTTAGTTTGCCCCTGCCTTCAGCAACATCCCTTGCGGTTTGGTAGCCTGCCTGGGCGTGGCGCACCACCCCGATGCCTGAATCAACAGTCATGCAGGCAGAAAGGCGCAGATCGGCTTCATCTGTGCCGTCTGCAACCATGGTAACGCCCGTGTGGACCGCTTCACCCATCGAATAGTTAGCCTGGATGGCAATTAAATCGCACATGCCGATTGCGTTAAGCAGGCCGTTTAGCATAGGCCAGTCAGAAATCAGGTCGCTGCCGTCGGGCATGTTTTCCGATTCAAAGGTGGGGTTAACAATGGAGCCTGAATCTAAATTGTCTCTTGAAAAGGCTACCGGGCCCTTTACCTCTCCCGTCCTGATCAAAGCGTTAACCGCCAGGGCAAAGCGTTTGCGCTGACCGAAGCCCAGGTAACATATGCGGGCCGGCAGGGCTTCGATGGGAATATACTTGCGGGCCAGTTCAATCCACCTGGTTACCAGCAGGTCGTCTTTAAACATATCGAGACAAAGCTGGTCAAGCCGGGCCAGGTCTTCGGCCGCACCGGATATACAGGTCCAGCGGAAAGGGCCGCGCCCCTCGCAAAACAGGGGCCGGATATATTCTGCAACAAAACCGGGAATTGTCATTGCCTCTTTTTCCGGCATTCCGCCGTCGCGGCATTCTTTCCGGATGCTGGTGCCGTATTCAAAGGTGGGCACACCGAGATCATAATACCGGTTCATCGCTTTTAGCTGGCGAATCATGGTTGCCCGCGCTTTTTCAAGGTAAAGGTTGCGGTCATCTTTCCTTAACTGGTCCGCTTCCTGCGGGCTATAGCCTGAAGGAATGTAGGAAAAGGGATCGTGGCAGGGGCACATTTCTGTAAGAATATCAGGCCTGAAATCTTTAGCCAGCGCTTCTTCGAAAACATCGGCAGCGTTGCCAACAATGCCAATGCCGATCGGTTTTTCTTTAGCGGCATATTCCCGGGCCAGCCCTATTGCATCGTCCAGGGAATCAACCATCACGTCGATAAATTTTTTCTTGATGCGTCTTTCTATGATCTCTTTATTCGCATCGCAAAGGATGGCAACACCGCCGTGCATGGTCATCGCCCTGGTCTGGTTACCACCCATTCCGCCGGCGCCGGCGGTTAGCAGGATTTTGCCGACCAGCGAATCCTTGTAGCACTTCCGCGCCACGGCGGATAAGGTTTCAAAAGTGCCCTGGATCACACCCTGGGTGCCGATATATTCCCAGGGAGCGGCAGTGTACTGGGCAAACATGGTCAGGTTTTTATCCTGCAGGTCGTAGAAAGTAGGCCAATCGGCCTTCATAATGTTAGTGGTTGCCATTACGACTGTGGGGGCCAGGCGGTGAGTCTTGAATACAGCTACCGGCATGCCGGACTGCATGACCAGCGTTTCATCATCTTCGAGGTCTTTCAGCGTTTTAACTATGGCATGGTATGATTCCCAGTTGCGGGCACATTTGCCGAACCCACCGTATATGACCAGCTCTTCGGGTTTTTCCGCATTTTCCATGTTATTTTCCAGCATACGCAGGATTGTTTCCTGTTTCCAGCCTTTGCAGCGCAGGTTTGCTCCCCGCTCTGCCTTGACAGAATAATATATTTCCGGTTTTGACATTTCAGCAGCCTCCTTTTGTTATCCTTTTTATACCATAATTAGCAGGCAAAATGATCCTTTTAGCATTTATTAGTTCATTTTTTACCGGAGCTCAAAACCTTTCATGAAGGAATCAGGGTTGAAATATAGAAATGATAGCCATTGACTATTCAATAAGTCAGGACGGGAGATGATATGTTGGAACAGGAAATAAGGGAATATGCCTTAGATATCGGTTTTGATGATATTGGTTACACCACGGCTGAACCTTTCCCCCAGTTGACAGAGGCCCTGGATGAAAGGCGCAACGGTTACAGCTGGGTAAGTGAAGGCCTGCTGCAGATTGCTTCCGTAGCCGATCCCCGCTATGTACTCCCATCCGCCAAATCAATAGTTGTACTGGTATACGACTATTATAAACAGGCTTACCCTGCGCAGCTTGAAGGGTGCATTGGAAAAGCCTACCAGTCCCGGCTTTACCCGGGCAAAAAACGCCTTTTCGGCAGCAGGCTGCGCCTGATCAGGGAGTTCCTGCAGGAAAAGGGCATGGAAGTAGGAGTCAGGCCGGCCATGCCGGAGCGCCAGGCAGCGGTAAGAGCCGGCGTTGGTGAATTCGGCTGCAACACTTTTGTCTATTCTCCCGGACGGGGCAGCTATATCGCAATCGCTTCCCTTGCTGTAAGCGGCGAACTTGAGCCCCAGAACAAAATAGCCGCATCTGCCTGTTCAGACAACTGCAACAAGTGCATCGAGGCCTGCCCTACAGGCGCTCTTTACGCACCGTTTAAAATGGACCCTTTGCGCTGTATTGCTTTTAACACCTATGCTCCCGGCAATTTCCCGGGGACACCGGATGACATACCGGTTGATATTCGCGAAAAGATGGGAACCTGGATCTACGGCTGTGACCTCTGCCAGGATGCCTGCCCGCATAACAGTAAGCGGTTAAAGCAAAAACTGGTTCCGGACGCTTTCCTGGAAGAAATGGCTCCGAAGCTTGCCCCGCAGAAACTACTGAACATGAGCGATCTTTATTATCACAGCATTGTCCAACCCATTCTTTACGGTTACATGTGGGAAAAGAAGTTTCTACAGCGAAATTCCGCCATTGCACTTGGCAATACCGGCGATCCTGATACAGTTGAGCTACTAGCCACCGCCCTGGAAGACCCGCAGGAAATGGTCAGAGCTTACGCAGCCTGGGCCCTGGGGCGTATCGGTGGGAAGAAGGGCAAAGCTTTACTTGAAAAAGCACTGGCCAGGGAAGAGCCAGGCAAAACATCAGAAGAAATGAAAGCTGCTTTAACACAGGCTTGATGATATCCGGGAAAAACAGCTTGTCTTACTTGTTTAGTGTGGTAACATAATAAAACAAAACTATTCAAAAAAAGGTGATGCTGAGATGGGCGAATTGTTAACTATTGAAGAGAGAATAAGGGAAGAAAAAAACAACCTGGTTGAAATGG
>SKWE01000173.1 GCA_007129055.1 Syntrophomonadaceae bacterium | reverse complement strand
CTAACTCATAGCGGCAGCAGAATGGTCACTGCTGCCTGGTTAACTACCCTCGGGCCAGTGGCTTTTGCAGCCAATGCAGCGGCGATAGCTGCTGAAGCTTTTTCTTTTATGCCGGGGCATGCCTTGGCTATAGCAGCGACTACCCTGGTGGGGCAGAGACTCGGGGCTGGTTTTATCAGGCAGGCCAGGGAAACAGGTTACTGGGCTGTAGCCCTTGGTGTTGCCCTGATGACTTCAATCGGAACAATCTTTCTGTTTTTCCCTTACGCGGTGATGAGCCTTTTCGATCCTCCCGATCCGGAAGTGCTGCGCCTTGGAGTCCTATGCCTGCAGATTGCGGCTGTTGAGCAGCCCTTTATTGCCTTAACTATGGTCTTTTCCGGCGCTTTAAAAGGCACGGGGGATACAAAAGGGCCTTTCAGGATAGGCCTGTACAGCAATCTTTTTGTCAGGTTGCCTTTAGTCTACATGGTGGTATATGTATGGCAGTTAGAAATTTACTATATCTGGTGGGTTACAGCCCTGCAGTATGCTTTTAGCGCACTGCTGCTATATATCCTTTACCGGAAGAAAGATTGGCAGTCGCTTGAACCGATCCCTACTGAAGAAAATGTAGGCTAATCAATTTTCCTTAAGGGGTGAACATGTATTACAAATTATAAAAATAACCGGGTTAAGAACAATAATGAGTGGTGGAAAAAGGCAGTTTTTTACCAGGTTTACCCGAGAAGTTTTATGGATAGCAACAGCAAAGGCCTAGGCGACCTGCAGGGCATTCTTTCTAAACTGGACTATCTAAATGATGGTACACAGCATTCTCTGGGTATTGACGCAATCTGGTTCAGCCCTTTTTTTAAAAGCCCCGATTATGACTACGGTTATGACATTTCCGATTACTGCCAGATAGACCCCCGCTACGGCTCCCTTGATGATTTTCAACAGCTTTTGGAAGAGGCGCATGAAAGAAGCATCAAGGTGATTGTAGACCTGGTGGTTAATCACACATCCCACTTGCATCCCTGGTTTTTGGAATCACGTTCATCCCGTGACAGCTCAAAAAGGAACTGGTATATATGGGAAGATGGCCGGGGCAAAAAAAACAGGCCGCCCAATAACTGGCGCAACCATTTTTTTGGCCCGGCCTGGACCTGGGATGAAAAGACAGAACAGTATTACCTGCATTCATTTTTAAGTGAACAGCCCGACTTGAATTGGAGAAATCCTGAAGTAATGGAAGCTGTTGGCGATGTCATCCGTTATTGGCTCAATTTCGGGGTTGACGGTTTTCGCCTGGATGTGGCGCATCATTATTCAAAGGATCAAAAAATGCGCAATAACCCGTTGTTCTTTGCCGGTTGGAAAGATTCAACAGTAAAGTTCTTTTCTGATCGGACTTTTATGGCCGGCCTGATGAAGCTTTTTGCACTGCCTACCATGCAGATAGGCAAATATAACCAGCATCAGCCTGAAACACATGAAATCTTAAAAGGCTTTCGAAATATTTTCAATCAATACCCGGGAACAACCAGTGTTGGAGAAATTATGGGCGACAACCCTGAGTTAATTGCCTCATATTATGGTCAGCACAGCGATGAACTGCACATGAATTTTTATTTTGAAATGCTGCACCTGCGCTGGAAAGCTTCTGCGTTCAGACGCTGTGTCGATCGCTGGGAAAAAGCGCTGCCTTCAGGTTCCTGGCCTGCTCATGCTTTGAGCAACCATGATATTACGCGTGCCATCAGCCGTTATGATTTTGATAACCGGGGTGATGATCGCGCCCGCCTGTTAATGCTGATGCTGTTAACTCTTAGAGGCACACCATTTATTTATTACGGTGAAGAAATTGCTATGCGGGAAGCTAAACTGTCACGGGAAGATCTTAGAGATCCAGTCGGGCTTAAATGGTATCCGCTGCACGAAGGTCGGGACGGATGCCGGACACCTATGCAGTGGAGCGGGGATATAAATGCCGGTTTTTCCAATGCTAAGCCATGGCTTCCCCTGGGGCCGGATACTGATCAATACAATGTATCAGTTATGGATTCGGATCAACAATCTATACTTTCTTTTACGAAAAAACTTATATGGATGCGCAAAGAAATGCCTGCCTTGCTGGAAGGTGAATATAAGGCTATTGGTGAAGTAGTGTCAAGTAAACATTGTTTTTGCTTTGAGCGTAGTGCAGGTAAACAGAGGCTATTAATTTACCTTAATTTTTCGCTGCAAAGGCAGAATGTTGATTTACCGGGAGGAAATTTTGCCGGCAGGCTTTTGTTATCAACCAACCATGAACGCAAATCAGAAAATAACCTGTCTACTGTTAACCTGGATGGTTTAGAAGGCTGCATAATTGAAATATGTCCATGAAAGGTGAAGATTATGGATTTAAAAAAATTAAGCAGGGAAGAACTTGAATATTTACTTGTCGACTTTGCCAAGCGCTGGTTGGCTCACGACGGCCTCTGGTTTCAGCAGGTTGAGCAGGCGCATGGAATGGACGAAGCAATTAAACTTGATACAGGAGCCTGGGAAAGATTCACTGTTCTTGAGGCGAAGAGAATTATGGAATTCCGGGGTATAAAAGAGGGTGGTGGGTTGGCCGCCCTAAAAGAAGCTCTTCAGTACAGGTTGTACAGCCTGGTTAATACCCAGGAGATATTTGAAAAAGATGAGAATACCCTTATTTTCAAAATGAACAAATGCAGGGTACAGTCAGCCAGGAAACGTAAGGGTATGCCCGAGTTCCCCTGCCGACCGGTTGGAATTGTTGAATACAGCGGCTTTGCTGCAACTATAGATCCAAGGATTAAAACAAGTTGTATTTACTGCCCACCAGGAGATCACCCGGAAGATAGTTTCTGTGCCTGGGAATTTTATATAGAATAATAACAGTAAACAGTTGCATAATTATAATATAATGATATAATAATGTAGTGAAAGGAGAACCTTTAAATGGACATTGCAGCTGAAATAGATTTAATTAAGAAGAAAGCAGCTTTGCTTAAAGCTCTCTCGAATCCGGTAAGGTTATGTATCGTCAGGGAGTTAATGAACAGGGAGTCGTGTAACGTATCTTCTATGCAAAACTGTCTCCAGTTATCCCAATCAACTGTATCACAGCATCTCGGTAGGTTGCGTGATATGGGTATAATTAAGTTTGAACGAAAGGGAACAGAAGTCTATTACAGTATAGCCAGTGATGAAGCCGCAAAAGTAGTAAAGGTTCTCTTTTAAGATAAAATACAGGGAGGTTGTAAATTAGGATGGTAACTATTACGTCTGCAGCAAAAGATAAGTTTAAAGAGTATTTAACTGAAGAAGGAAAGCAGGATGCTTACATTCGTATTTATGTAAGCGGAGTTGGCTGAGGAGGCCCTAAGTACGGCCTGACTCTGGATGAGTCGGTTCATGAAACTAAAGATGTTGTCCACGAAAGTGATGACATTAAGGTTGTATACGATGAGAGTATTTCCAGCTTTATCGATGGCAAGTCAGTAGATTACCAGGAAGGACCGCGTGGTGGTTTTTCTATCACAGATCCAAACCCTGAAGGTGGTTGCAGCTGTGATAGTGGTTGCTGTTAAATACTAAATAAGTATTGGGGAGGAAGTAAAGTGGCCACAAAGAAGGAACAGATTTATAAGTGCCAGGTCTGCACCAATGTTGTTAAGGTAGTGGAAGAAGGCGTGGGAACACTGGTTTGCTGCAACAAACCCATGGAATTGGAAAATGATAAATAATTAGCTCGCCTTATCTTCATTTGTTACATTTAATAGAAAAAAGGATAACCGCCAGGGTTATCCTTTTTTCTAATTCGTTAAGCTAAATTACTGCTTATATGCATCCTTGGACCAGAAGAATTTAGGTGCATCGCTCATGTCTTCTCCATCCTGGGTGCGCATCGGCTTTGGTGGATAACTTTTCTGAGTTAACAATGAAACTATAATCAAGGTAAGGAAGCTGACAATTGCTGCCGGCACCAGTGAAATGAAAATAGCATCATCAACAGCCCAGTCCATGAAGACCACACCTTCTTCAATAATGTCAATGTTTGCTTCTTTCGTTCCAGGCAGGACAGCAATATAAACAATAACCCAGGTAACCAGGCCTGTGAAGAAAGAACTGACTGCACCTGCTATATTAGCTTTTGTCCAGAAATAGCCAATGATATAAGCTGCAGCAATGGTGGCCAGCTGGATACCTCCTGACAGGACTATGAGCTTGTATACTGTTTCAAAATACAAGGCTATGGTCATGGCAAGTAAAGTGACCACGGGAATACTTAAACGAACTACTTTCAACACCTCGGTGCTGGTCACTTCGGGTTTTATGTAGCGATAAATATTGTGCCCGATTAAAGTTGCAAGAATCAGGGCATTGTCGCCCGAAGTGCTGACGATAGCAGCCGCCAGGGTTACAATAAACAGGATACTGGCCCAGGGCGGCAGGAAATTATACGCTGCCCAGGGTAAGACATTTTCCGCTTCTGTAACGGGAATATCGCTCAACATTCCTGTAGTGAAAATCGAAATACCGATTAAAACAGGTATCATCCCTATCGTAAGGTAAAGCACACCGCTGGTTAAAAACCCGGCTACTGCAGTTTTTTCATCTTTGGCAGCCAGGGCTCTTTGCATCAAAACCTGGCTGGGGACATCACCTAAGGACAGGGAAGCCCAGGCTGAAATATAGAGCAAAACCCCAAATAAACCGGTATACCAGAGGTATCCTTCTTCTCCGCTTTCTATCCTCATCGACCATGTTGGCAGTTCTGCCCAGTTTTCTCCTGTTGCGAAAAGCTCTCCCAGTCCACCCACCTGGCTCAACGCAGCAGGCAGAAGCACCAGAAGGCCAACCACGATCAGCACAAAACCGATTGCATCAACCCTGGATAAGGCCCAAAGACCGCCAAAGCTTGTTACTATGATGATTACTATGGTGGCCAGGATAACAGCTACTTGTAAGCTGAACCCGGTGGTCAGGTAGACAATGATGCCCAGTGCTACAAGCTGACCGCCGAGCCAGGCCATGGCTGAAAGTATTTGAATTATAGTGTAGAGAAAGCCGCTGAAGTTACCGTAACGATGGTTAAAAAAGTCAGCCACCGTGGTATACTTGGCTCTGCGCATCCGGTAAGCAAAAAAGAGACCGATCAAAACCATACAGAGGGCTGGAGCCCAGGGGTCGAAAATTACACCCTGCATGCCAAATAAAAAAGCATATCCCGCAGCTCCCATCATGGCGCCAGCACAAATCCAGGTAGCAAGAATAGATGGGACCATGAAGATAAAGCTTAATTTTCTGCCGGCAACTGTAAGGTCGTCAGATTCATGGACCCTGCGGCTGTAAAAAAGACCTAAACCTATAATAACCAGCATATAAATACCTAAAAAGAGTAGAATCCAATTCGCCGTTGAAAATACCTCAAGAATGCTGTCTTCGCCCACTAATATTTAAGCCTCCCTTATGTTGTGAATACATGAAGATTATTTAGGCGTCTATCCCCCGGCCACGCGCGGGTATACGACGATGGATTCACCCCCGTTCAGGGCGGAATCAAGTCCCTTTTTTTCTTCATTCACAGTTATAAAAGAGATAGCGGAGGCAGGAACACCAAGCTCTTGCAGCAGTTTCGCTGCAGTACAGGGCAACATCTCTGGCTTGACTTCAACAGTTTCTTCCCCGGTTCCGGTATATTTCTTCAACGGACCTTTAAGCTGCAGCCTGACACCCAATATTCCTGCCTCCTTGTTAAGGCTCATTATACACCCGATAATGAGGTTTTGTCTTTAGATGTTCAACTCTTTTTTCTTTTCTGCGGTTATCTTTCCATTCTCATCCCATCCGCGTATTTTGTAGTATTCGGATAACATGGTTTCATATTCTTCCCGGGGTAACACTTTGTCTTTAGTAAAACCAGTTGTCAGCTTTTCCTTGAAAATACGTTCCGGTAAGTAGTCATCTTTACGATCAAAGCCTTCACGTTCGTTGAACAAACGTGCCAGGCAGTAAACGCGATCGCCTATGATTGTCAGTTCTTCCGCTGTGAATTCCCGTTCCAGGACGAGGCTAAGTATTTCAGCCATTCTTTCAGTACTTAAAGCCCAGAAATCACAGAAGATAGCTGAGAATTTTACAGAGTTGTCATTTTGCATATCAATAACCAGTTCTGCTTTTCCCTCTGCTGTAAATGGATCAATATCGCCAAAAGCCTCAACAGCTGCCGGCCAGGCTCTCAGGTGACATGCTCCCCGATCGGCAGTGCCGTATGCAAGCCCCATCGACCATGAACCGCGGGGTTCATAACCGGGTATTTCAAGTTTTTTGACATGCATAGCGAATTCCTTGCCACCATACTTGTCGGCGAGGAAGCTGACACCCTGGGATAGCTCTGCCCCTACACCTTCTTTGTTAGCCATTAAACCTGGCATTTGCAGATATTTTTCTACATCGCCAAAACGAATGCCGAAATCGTGGAT
>SKWE01000221.1 GCA_007129055.1 Syntrophomonadaceae bacterium | reverse complement strand
GTTGATATTATAATCCTCGGCGGGATGGGACTTAAATACGACGATTATCTTTTCTTCAAGGATACCCTGGAAAAGGGCGGCGTGATGTCCAGAACAGTCTTTTTTGTTCACACTGCCTCCGACCCCGTCGTTGAATCCCTGCTGGTTCCCGATATTGCCCTGGCGGTGGCGGAAAAGTTTGCCATCGAGGACAAGCGGGTTCTGGTTCTGCTGACGGATATGACCAACTTCGCTGATGCCATGAAGGAAATCGCTATTACAATGGAACAGGTTCCCTCCAACCGTGGCTATCCCGGAGACCTTTACACCCAGTTAGCCTCACGCTACGAAAAGGCCGTCGACTTTGAAGGGTCAGGTTCAATTACTATTCTTGGCGTCACCACCATGCCCGGGGATGATGTCACCCACCCTGTCCCCGATAATACGGGATATATTACGGAAGGGCAGTTTTACCTTCGCAATGGGCGGATTGAGCCATTCGGGTCTCTGTCCAGGTTAAAACAGCTGGTAAATGGTGATACCCGTGATGATCACCGCGCCATCATGGACGGTATGATTAAGTTATACGCTGCATACAAGGAGTCCCTGGAGAAGAAATCAATGGGTTTTAAAATGTCAGACTGGGACGAAAAACTTTTAAGATACGGCCAGTTATTTGAACAGGAAATGATGGATCTTTCCGTCAACATTCCCCTGGAAGCCGCCCTCGATAAAGGATGGGAAATATTAAACGGCTGCTTTGAACCGGAGGAAACAGGATTAAAGTCGGAACTGATCGAAAAATACAGTCGTAATAAGGTGTAGATCATGGCAAAGATCAAATATACGAAAAATGAATTAAAAAAGCAAAAGGATCAGCTTAAAAGGTTTAAACGCTATTTACCCACACTGGTTCTGAAGAAGCAGCTTTTGCAAATGGAGATACGACAGGTTGAGGTGCAAATAAAAGAAAAGAGCCAGCAGCGGGAAATAATCAATGCTGAACTGATGAGCTGGGTTCACGTATTTGGCGAAAATTTGAACATTGCCGAACTGGTTAAAGTAAAAGAGACGGATCTGGAAACCGCTAACATAGCCGGTGTTGATATTCCAGTGTTTAACGGGGTTATTTATGAGGATATTCCCTATGACCTGATGCTTTACCCGCTTTGGGTGGACGCAGGTGTTGAAAAGCTGAAGGAACTATTTTCTGTAGATACGGAACTTTCTATTCTAAACAAACAGGCTGAACTTCTTGGTGAAGAGTTAAGAATTACAACCCAGCGGGTCAACTTGTTCGAAAAGGTGAAGATCCCCGACACCCAGGAAAATATCAGGCGCATTAATATTTTCCTCGGCGATCAGCAGACAGCTGCTGTTGTGCGGGGCAAATTAGCAAAAAATAAACTGGTGAGGGAGGCGTAAGCGATGATTGCAGAGATGAAACAAATATCGATGGTTGTCCAGACCAAAGATAAAGAGCTAACTCTCGATGCGCTGGCCGACCTTGGTCTTGTTCACCTTGAAGACTTTCAGTATTCTTCATCGGAAGTTGATGATGCTCTTGCCAGGAAAAACCGGGCAGAAGCGGCATATAATTTTTTGAACTCATTAAAAAGCAAAGATGACCTGCCTCCACCTGCTTTAGAACCCCCAGAGGCAGTAGAGGAAGTGCTTAAGTTAAAGGATGAACTACTGGCTGCCATGGAACAGAAGGCGGCATTAGAAAAACAGATTGCCGGTTTGGAAAGCTGGGGAGATTTTGATCCCGCAGACTTCAAGTTTCTTGCCGACAAAGGTTACCACCTGAAAATTTACATCGTCCCCGGCGGTAAAGTAGATGATATCGATGAAATTGAGGGTGATGTGGTGGTTTTAAGGGAAGACAAAAAAGAGCTGGTATTTGCCCACCTTACCCGTGAACCTGCAAAACTGGACGATTATGAAGAGTTTAACCTTCCTTCGCAAAGCCTCAGCGCTATGCAGGCAGAAAAAGATAAATTAGCAACAAAGATTGCAGCGCTTACGGTTAAAGCAGAACATTGTTGTGCTCTTGGGCCTGATCTTCATGCTCACCTTGAAGAACTGGATTCTAACCTGCAGTATTGGATTGCCAAAGCAAATACCGTAGATGAAGGAAACCTTACAGCCATAGTTGGATATCTTCCTGCTGAAGAGATTGAGGCCGTCCAAAATTGGGCCCAACAGAATTCAGTCGCCTTAGCCATAACAGAGCCGGAAACAATCGAATCCGTACCAACGCTGATCCGCAATCCCAGGTGGTTGCAGATTGTTGAACCTGTATTCAAGTTCATGGGCACAGTTCCCGGCTACAATGAACTGGATATCAGCCTGGTATTTCTTTGCTTTTTTACCGTATTTTTTGCCATGATTATCGGGGATGCCGCCTATGGGTGCATCTTTTTCCTGGCAGGATTGGGCTTGGTGTTCTATTATAAAAAATCTAAAAAAGAGAAACCACCACTGGCTGCAGTGCTTTTTACCATTCTTGGTTTGGCCACGATCATATGGGGCAGCATTACCGGTTCCTGGTTCGGCAGTCCTGAACTGATCAAAGGTACTTACCTGGAAAAACTGGTAATCAGCCAGCTAACGGAGGGTTTCAGGTTCTATACACCCGCCGGTGAATTTTATAAGGTTTTGAGCGGTCAGGATGTCATCACTCTTTTGTGTTTCGTCATCGCAATATTTCACCTTACTATTGCGCAGGTTTGGAATTTTTTACTTGCCCTGGCCCACCGCTCTCTGCAGGCTTTGGGCCAGGTAGGATGGATGCTCATTAACTTTGGTCTTTTTTACCTTGTGCTTGATATGGTGGCGAGATTCGACCTGGACCAGGCTTTTGGCACGGGAGATCTTATTGCAAACATGAGCTTAAATATAATTATTGTCGGGTTAGCGTTGATCATCCTCTTTGGTTCACAAAGACGAAGGGGCAACTTTTTTAAAGGTCTGCTTGGCGGCCTTGGAGATCTACCGAGTACAATTCTGGGATCCATATCGGCCTTCGGTGACATCATATCATATATAAGGCTTTTTGCCATGGGTCTGGCGGGAGCCGAAATAGCAAGAGCTTTTAATAACATGGCCGGAGACCTTTTATCCGGCAATACGTTCATTTTTGGGGTGCTGATCCTGTTGGTCGGGCATACGTTCAACTTTGTTCTCTGCAGCCTGGGAGTACTGGTGCATGGAATTCGTTTGAAAATGCTGGAGTTTTCGGGCCGGCTGGGTATACAGTGGTCTGGACATGAATATGATCCATTCAGATTCCGTCGAGACGCGGCTTAACCGGCAGCCATCTCTACTTTTGTGCGACGGGTAGAACTTGTATCTTTTATAGTATCGGGATAATTTACCGAAATAAACTGCATTATTGAAAAGGAGCCTGATAAAATGGTTGAGTATGGATTAATGGGTATCAGTGCAGCGCTTGCTATCTCTGCTGTTGGTTCTGCACTCGGTATCGGTGCGGCCGGGCAGGCCGTTATTGGAGCGTGGAAAAAGGCATTCATGCAGAATAAGCCTGCTTCGTTTATGTTGTTGGCTTTTACTGGTTTTCCGCTTTCCCAGACTTTTTACGGTCTAATTCTGATGAATACCATCGTAGCATCAGCGAATGTCTTAGAGAGTGGCGTAATTCTGGGTATCGGTATTTTTGGTGGCCTTGCCATGGGCACGTCTGCCTATTTCCAGGGTGTTGCCGGTGCTGGTGCAGTCGATGCCTTTGCAGAGACAGGCAAGGGTTTTACCAACTATGTTCTGGTGCTTGGTGTTATTGAATCCGTAGCTCTGTTGACTATGGTGTTTTTGATGACTATGATCAACACCATGGCAGGGTAATTTCTGCAGCAGAGCTCCGCTATAGGTTGGATTAATCATTTTGGGCTGTCTTCAAAAGTGTTTTGGGGCAGCCCTATCAGCAAAAGGAACTTCTACGATCACCGGTCTGGAAGGCATTTGGCTGAGTTACAGCGGTTTTAAAGACAGGCTAAGTAGCCGGGGCGCTAACATAGATTTCGAAGAGAAGTTTCCCGAGATGCGCTATGAAGCATCCGGAGAACGACCTGTCTCCAGGGTGGACATATGTATACTTACCCAGGCAATATCCACATTCACAGTAATTATTCTGATGGAAGCGGTTCAATAGAGGAGATTGTTGCTGATGCCGCTGCTGCAGGTTTAAGCTATATTATTATTGCCGATCACAACTCACTTGATGGGCTGCCTGAACAAGCTGTCCGCCATGGAGTAGTGGTTTTGGTTGGCACTGAATTGAACAGAGAAAAAAATCACTACCTGGTTCTGAACCTGGACAAACCGGTTCCGGGTAGCGATGAAAATCCCCAGGAATTAATTGACCGGGTTGCCCGTGCAGGGGGGCTCGGCTTTTTGGCTCATCCCTTCGAAAAAGGGTCCCCTTACATAGAAAAAGGTAAAGCTCAACCCTGGAAAAACTGGCCCATCTTCCGTTTTCATGGCATGGAGATCTGGAACTATACCTCGCACTGGCGGGGCTTTCATCCTTCACCCTTTAAAACCATTTACCACTTTTTCTTCGATCGTAAAGGGGCTATGAGCGGCCCTCCCCCGGAGCTTTTAGCACTGTGGGACTGCTATAACATAAGCGGGCACAGAGTGGTTGGAATAGGCAGCAGCGATGCGCATGCCTTTCCCTACAAACTGGGCCCAATATCCATCGTTATTTTCCCCTACCGCTACCTGTTTAAAACTATTAACACCTACATTGTCCTGGAAAACGAATTAAACAGTGCATTTACCACAGCCCGCCGCCAGATTATAGACGCCCTGCAGAAAGGCCACTGTTACAGCTGTTTTGACAGCCTTCACAGTGGGAACGGTTTCCGGTTTTTTGCCGGCAGCCTGACAGAACCAGTGATCATGGGTAGTGCAGCGGATTATAAAAAGGGCCTGCAGCTGCATATCGATCTGCCTTCAGGACGTTCAATAACCAGGCTTGTCCGCAACGGCCGGGTGATCAATGAATTCAAAGAAAAAAGTATCACCATCGATCCCCCGGGCCCCGGAGTTTACAGGATTGAAGTACTTTTCCGCAGGTCATTTCATCGCCTCCAGCCCTGGATCTATTCCAACCCCATCTTTTTAGAACCCGTCTTGCAGTAAGGGTATAGATGATATACAATTAATACCAGATATAAATTGATATCCGATTAAAAAGATTGAAGGAGGACTTAATAATGCTAAAAGTAGGAATTAACGGTTTTGGAAGAATCGGCAGAATGACATATCGTGCCTCGCTAGACCAGGAAGAAGTAGAAGTAGTTGCTGTAAATGACCTTGCCGATAATCATGCGCTTGCGCATCTTTTAAAGTATGACTCCATTTACGGGATCCTGGATGCAGAAGTTGAAAGTGATGAGCAGGGCTTCCTGATTGACGGCGAAAGAGTCAGGGTCTTTTCTGAAAAAGAGCCGGCAAATATCCCCTGGAAGGAAGCCGGTGTTGATGTTGTTATTGAATGTACCGGTATCTTCACCAAGCGCGAAACAGCGGCAGCCCACCTGGATGCAGGCGCCGAACGGGTAATTATTTCTGCCCCGGCAGCAGTTGACCTGGTTGTGGTCCTTGGGGTTAATGAACACCTCTATGATCCTGAAAAGCACTTTATCATCTCCAACGCATCCTGCACCACAAATGCCCTTGCACCGCTGGTAAAAGTGCTGCATGAAAACTTTGGCGTGGTTAAAGGCCTGATGAATACCACCCACGCCTATACGAACGATCAAAACCTGCATGACTTTCCCCATAAGGATATGAGGCGGGCCAGGGCGGCAGCGCTTTCCCTGATTCCCACTTCGACGGGCGCGGCAAAAACAGTAGGTGAGGTTATTCCTGAATTAAAAGGAAAAATCGACGGTTTTGCCATAAGAGTCCCTATTCCAACAGTTTCACTGGTTGATTTTGTTGTACAGCTGGAGAAAAATGTTACTGTTGAGGGGATCAACGAAACTTTCAAGAAAGCTGCTGAGGGCTCATCATACTTGGCTTACTCTGATGAACCCCTGGTTTCGGTTGATTATACCGGAAATCCTTATTCGGTTACAGTTGATGGCCAGTCGACCATGATTGTTCAAGATACGATGGTACGGGTCGTCGGCTGGTACGACAACGAGTGGGGCTATTCCTGCCGCCTTATTGATCTGGCGGCAATGATTGCGAAATAATTAATCCAACATTTCCGGGGTGGTCTGATGAAAGTAAACCGCACTATTGCAGAAATAAATGAAAGAATAAAAACCGGTAAAGCTGTAGTTTTTACTGCTGAAGAAGTAATTGACCTGGTAGCAGAAAAAGGGACCGAAGAAGCGGCCAGGGAGGTTGACGTGGTAACCACGGGCACCTTCGGGCCGATGTGCTCTTCAGGGGTATTCCTAAATGTTGGGCATCCCCAGCCGCGGATAAAGTTAAATGAAGTATACCTGAACGGGGTTCCTGCTTACGCCGGTATTGCCGCTGTTGATCTCTACCTTGGAGC
>SKWE01000016.1 GCA_007129055.1 Syntrophomonadaceae bacterium | reverse complement strand
CATATGTATTTTATCCTTATTTTGCAAAAATGTCAAAAAAAAACCGTAAAGCACATGTGCAATTTAAACCATCTTCTTCTCCGGCCATGGTGCCAATCTTTTAATTGAATTATTGCCGCTTCCCCTAATTTCCTGGAACAGTTTATTGGTCAATGCATCGGAAGGATTATAGATAAGCAAGTATAAATCTCCAACCCTGGTATTAACTACTGTTTCGGTAGCAATATAAGAGATTGGGCCATAGCGAGGATGGTTATATTCAAACTTTTCATATGTGAAATCATATGCATCCGGAGATCTTTGGCTGGTATACCAGTCAATATCAAACTGTTTTTCTTTTGACAGGTTTTTCATTAAATAATCAAAATACTCAGTATGCCTGTAGCGTAAAGTGGAACGACGAAAAAGCAGCATTTCAATGGATGCCATTCTTCTCCAGCCGTGACCAATTATATTTTTAAAGCCAAACTCTGATGAGTAGATGAAATTCATTACATTAAGGCCGATAGGTATAGTGTGGGCATAATCAATCAATTCCTGTGTTATGCAGAATAAATCCATAGACGATCTGTTAGCGACTATAAAGTCTCCATAGACATCTACAGCAAAAGCGGGAACTGAAATTTGTTCCATCATCCTGATCAGTTTTTTGAGTTGTGCTTCGGGGTTTTCGTTTCCAAACAGGTAATTGTCAGATAAACCAACTGCTGCTGTGAAAAACTCTTTTTTTTCCAGGTTGGTTAAATTGAAAGCTTTAGAAAGTAACTCCAGGGTCTGGGTGTCAAGGTACTTGCGGTCACCACGTTCAAGGCGTCCAAGTTGGTGCGGTGTTAAATGAACCGCCCGACTCAAAGAATCCCGGGTCCATCGGTTGCCATATAGGTCTAAACTGCTTTTACGCAGCGCCTTAACCAGCAGTCCAAATTCTGTGAGGTTGATTCTAAACCACCTCATTTGAGTTGATCACAGATGTTCTAACGCTAATTGCATGTCAGTTGTGAGGCAAATAAGAAATCTGATTGTTTTTGCTTGTATATATTGTCAATATGTATATATGTTTGATAATAAAAAATGACTTGTTTTTCTATAACACTATAGCAAAGATATTATTTATGTGCAAGTTTATCAGCCTTTTAAAGCTGCTTTTCAGCTGTTTGCAAAGCTTATAATGTCAATATTATATTTCAAATCACATGACATATGTATGTCATGTGTGAAAATATAGTCATAAAAAAGCGACGCCATTCAGGTGTCGCTTTTTGCTATTCAAACAGCTATTCTTTTTGCTTTAGTCTTCATACTTAAAGGAAAGGTTCATTTTAACCCTGAAAATAATCTCACCATCTTCAATTTTCATGTCCATTTCTTTCACTTCCGCAACCCTTAAGTCACGAAGAGATTTTGAAGCTGTTTTTACAGCTACCTTTGCAGCATCTTCCCACGACTTGTCACTGGTGCCAATAATTTCAACAAGCTTATATACGCTCTCCACTGCGATCATCCTCCCGAAATTTGATTATGCAATCATTATACAGACTTTTTGCGCACAAGTCAATATTTAAACAATTTAACCATTAATGTTTTCAAGCAGGGTGTCAAATGCCGGTTGAATCATTACTCCTACAGCACCTGGGCCTATATGGGCCCCAATGGCGGGGCCGACTATACCTATGTGCAGATCTTTTATTTCGTATTCTTTCCTTAGCTCTTCAAGTAATTTCTGGGCGCTTTCTTCAGCCATGGCGTGGACAACGGATACGTTGACAGGGTTGTCGGGTGGTACATTTTTTAGCGCGGCGCCCACCAGGGTCGGAACTATGTGCGAACGGCCGCGGACCTTGTCGTAAGGTGCTACCATTCCTTCCGAATCAGCATAAAGAATTGGTTTAATCTGCAGCAGTGAACCAAGCAGTGAGGCTGCTTTTCCTATCCTGCCATTTCTTTGAAGGTATTCAAGGGTATCGACGGCAAACACTGAAAATGTTTTAGCTACAGATTTCTCAGTAATTGCAATAATATCTTCTTCTTTCATCCCCCTGCCGGCGGCTTCCGCTGCCACTAAAACAGATAAGCCGATGCCCTGTGAGGCAGTTTTTGTGTCGATTGGGACAACCTTGCTTTTTGCCATTTTTGAAGCTATTTCGGCCGAGTTTAGCGTGCCGCTTAATTTTCCGGAAACATGAACGCTGAATATGGTATTATCTTCATCGCCTATTTCATCATAGGCAATGCGAAATATTTCAGGTGATGGCTGTGATGTTTTTGGCAGTTCATTTCCGGTGGTAAGTTTTTTAAAAAAATCTTCTGCGCTTAGATCGATACCATCCGCATAAGATTCACTTCCAAAGGTAACGGTGATTGGCACTACCTTGATGCCGTATTTGTTTGTTTGCTCTTGCGATAAGTCAGATGTGCTGTCGGTTACAATTTTTATCTGGCCCATTATTAATCTCCTTTACTGTTGAAGTTGATAGTAAATACTACTATACTGAATAATACCATAATAATCTTTTCTTGTGGTGGCAGTTTTAATAAATAGGATATTTCTCTATACAATAATAGCTTATGCCGCTGTTTAAGGATTGTATAATCTATGATAGAATATTGTTAAGCGATTTGAGAGGGGTTGTAAGCTATGATTAAAATGGAGGTTAAAACTGTTACAGCTGACCAGGGTGGCAATTTTTTAGTTCTCCTGATGGATGATGAAGAAAAAAAAGTTTTGCCAATATCTATTGGCCCTCTTGAAGCACAGGCAATAGCACTTGTATTGCAGGGTGAAACACCGCCAAGGCCTTTGACTCATGATTTATTGAAAACGGTTTGCGAAAACTTGAGCGCCAAGCTGGAAAAAATAGTTATTACCGATATCAGGGAAAGTACTTTCTATGCTGAAGTTTACCTGTCGCAGAATGAACAATCCATAATTATTGACTCGCGCCCCAGTGATGCAATAGCGCTGGCCCTGCGTTTTAATTCACCTATCTATATGGCTACCAAGATGGTGGAATTTACTTACGACTACCAGGATATCATTGCCCGGGAAGGTGGAGACGAAGAGCTGCACTGATGATCAGTATGGGCTGATTAAATCAGGCCTGACTGCTTCTATCCCCTGGGTGTATTTGCTGTTGGCTATATATTTTAAACCATGTCGCCGAACCAGTTGGCTCAACCATGCCGGCTGTCTGAGGCGGCATTTTATTTCCAGGACCAGGGAATGGGGGTGGTGGGCTTTAAAAATAGCAGGGGCAGGGTAGAGGGAGTCTGCCATACAGCTTTTAACATCATGGTCTATGGTGACGCGAATATCTTCATGGCTACGGGTTTTATACCCTTCGCGGTAATATTCAACAAGAACTTTGGGCCGCAGCGCCCTTAAATAGTAGATTCGCTCGAATTCCTGCAGTACCGGGTTTTCCTGGTCGGGCCAGTGGCGGTTGTCCATAAAGGAGTAATAATCCTTTGGTGATACAAGGGTGCTGTATTTTTCTATTGATTCTCCCCAGCGGTTCTTAAGCTCCACCTTCAGCACTGAATTACCATCCATCTTTTCGCTATAAGTCCTGATACGACATTTAATGCGTCCAAAATTGCCTTCAATTTTTTCATAATACGCCTGGAATTGGTCATTATCGTAATAAAGACTACGAACCAGGTAACGGTTATGCTCGGATTTTCTGGTATGTTCGTCCATTTCCATGAACGGCACCAGGTTGTTTTTAACCTGGTGATATTTCCAGATATCCATGCGGTATTTATACTCAAAACGCCAGGGTATAACCTGGGTCGATTTATTTTTAGATATCATCTAACCCTCGCTCATTTACATCGGCAGGGCAAGCTGCGGCGCTAGCAGTGACACCTTGTTAACACCTTCAAGCCCCTTTATTTCGTTAATAAATTGCTCCGTTTTTTGTTCCTGGGTGGAAGTAAAACGAAGTTCGTAAATTATTTCCCAACCTTCATCAAGAATGTCGTGTGACCTTATCCTGGAACGGGCGCTGTATTGTTTGATAATATCAGCAGCTTCGTTAGTGGTTAGCCGGTTTTTGCCGGATACGACAAGCACGAAGTCAGAGTGCTTGGGTCGCCCATACTCAAAAAGGAATAATACAAAAATGATGATTGCGATAAATACGGTGGCCATTAAAGCCAGGGTCCAGTTTTCTGTTCCGCAGCCCAGGCCAACCACAATAGCCCAGAAAAGGTAAACCATATCCCTGGTATCTTTAATCGGTGTCCTGAAACGTATAATAGAAAGGGAACCGATCAACCCAAGGGATAGTACAAGGTCTCCGCGAATAAAAAACATGACCAGGGCTACAACCGGAGAAATAAGCACCAGGGTGGTTAGAAAAGCCGGTTCGTAGTTCATACCCCGGTGAGTATTGCGATAAATCATGGCGATGAAAAAAGAAAGGATTAAAGCCATCAGCAGTGCGGTAAACAGGGTTAAGGTTAAATCTTCGGGAATAAAGAAAGAATCAAGAAGTTCTTGCCACATAAAAACACCCTCCTTATTAATACCTTAAAAGAGCAGCTTTTCGCTGCCCGGGTTAGCAATTCCTTAAGAAACCTTTTCTATTTTACCACTGAATTCACCTAACGGTAAATACAAATGATTACTGCCGCTGCAATAATGTAGAGGGTTTATACCTCCTGTCACTGTAGAAACAGGACTGCCACCCTGATATAATGGAAAGGATTCATACCAGTTTTGTAAATCTGACATGTTCCGGATTTTCATTTTTGAAAGGTTGTAAATATTGACCAGGAATAAACAGTGGATCATCATAACTATCTTTGGCCTTGCTGCAGTTGCAATGAGTCTTTTACACCCGATCCTGCCTTTGTATTTAACTGCCCTGGAGATTGCCCCGGAAATAATTGGCCTTATGTTTTCTTTATCCATGATTGCCATGGCGATCGGTGAAGGATACTGGGGATGGGCTGCAGATCGGGTAGGAGCCTGGATTCCGCTGGCCGTGGGAACTTTTCTTTGTGGTTTTACAGTGCTCCTTTTTACCCTGGTTGAAGAGTTATTTTATATTTTTATCATATTCTTTTTTTGGGGCCTTTTTAGATCGGCTATTTTCGGCCCCAGCAGGGGCTTTATCGCTGCCGGTGCTCCTGTTGGCAAGAAAACCACCCACCTGGCGATTGTTACCGCAATTATTGCTGTTTCAAGTTCACTCGGCGCCCTGCCCAGCGGTTATATAGCCGAAGTATGGGGATTTCGAACCGTTTTTTATCTTTCATCTGCTATTTCATTGCTTGGTGGATTACTGGTCTTGTGGGGTTACAAGAATACAATTCCGGTAAAGTATAAGCTGCAGGGTAAATTTAAACTGAAACTAAACTATCAAACTAAAGCTCTCACCCTGCAGTGCCTGGTAACAGCTTTCCAGTTTTTTGGATTGGGTATTATAGTAGCTTTTCTGCCCCTTTTGGTTACCGGCAGAACGGGGGTTTCCATGACCGAAGTAGGGATCCTTATTTCTGTAAGGGGACTTGTGGCAATGCTCTTTAGTTTACCCATGGGAATGCTGGCTGACAGGATAGGGAACAGGGTAATGATGATTTTTGGACTTTTCACCACAGCGCTCTCCATGTTCGCCTTCTCTCTTGCCTCCAGCTTTGCCGCTTTTATAGCTATTGTAGTTTTATATAATATTGGGTATACCGCTTTTAGCCCCGCTGCTTTAAGCCTTTTTTCCAGTTCATCACCTTCGGAACGACAGGGGACAGCCATGGGCTTTTACGGTGCAATCTGTGAAAACACAGGCATTGTTGCCGGTTCAGCGCTGGGCGGTTTTATCTGGAGTGCCTGGGGCGGACAGGCTGCCTTCATGGCAGGAGCTGTTTCATCACTCCTGGGTGCATTTATATTCATAGCATTTTTCAAGCTCAAGAAAATAAGTACCTGATAAATTTATTTTCCTCTTCAGCAATTTAATAATATTCCAGGAAAAGCATTTGCCGCTGCCTTCTGCTTTAAGTGGTAATATGATATAATTACTATAAACTTAGTAGAAAAATATATTATTTGTTTCTATTGATGATAAAGGAGGTTGCCAGGGTGTTGAAAAACAGGAATTACAAAATTTTCACGTTACTTCTTTTGCCTCTAGTAATATTAAGCGGATGTGGAGAAGCAGATATTGTTGGAAATGAACTTTCTGAAAGTGAACCAGGGCCTGTTGTTTTGTCAGGTGAAGAAAACAGGGTATTTGGAGAAATTGGGGAAACCGCTGCCCGGTTAACTGGAATTATTGGGATTGAAGGACTGGGTGAATTTGAATTTAATCCTGATGAAGTTGTTTCATTGCGTGATGATATATTCAGAGAAGGTTTTTTTTCATTATTTGATGTACTGGTCCATTTGGAAAGAAACGGTGGAATAGAAATTGATTATTATTTTGATGAAGAAATGAATACCCATGTCATTTCAAATCTAGGGGGTCATGGCAACTGGTGGTATGATGCTTATTATGACGGCGGATGGCGTGAACGATCAGT